>WGDB01000159.1 GCA_015493495.1 Helicobacteraceae bacterium
GCAAGAAGCAAGATGCTAAGTAATAACAGTGACCGCTACTTTAATGATGTCAAGGTCAACTATGAAGTCACTAACCGATCTGAGCATACTAAGACAGTAGAACTTCTTGTCCCTTATGTAAAACGCAACAATGGACAGAGCAGTATCTCAACAAGTCAAAAGTACAGTTGGAAAAACGGGAATATGCTCTCATTTGATGTGACTGTAAAAGCAGATAGTAAAAAGAGTTTTGAGGTGTATTTTAGAGCGAAGAAATAGGAGCAAGAGCTTTTTGTGCGATACGGAATTTAGTCCCGTCCATGCATTGCACTATTGGTTCTTATCAACAGATTACACAGATTTAGTAGATTAAGATCAAGAGCATGGTCAGTCGCTAACAGATTATTAAGATTTAAAGGAAAATGTTTATAGTTTATAAAAGGCTAGTGAGATTTTACAGGAAGAAACCAAATCTCTATAACTCAATAAAAGTTTTAGATTTGGTGTAGATTGTGTTTAACTCAGGCCGATAGCGCACTGCTGTGCGTGGAGTGCCTGAGTTGGACGCAAGATGCGCCGAAGCTAGAACTTTTAAACTTTCGCTTCTTCGCGACGCTGGAGATAATCCCATTTTGCGTCTACACGCTCTTGCCACTCTTTAATGAGGTACTTATACTCATCTTTAAACAAATGTTTGAAACGTCCTTGAGCTGCTAGGTACTCTTCAACAGGTACTACGTTCTTAGGACGGTAAGTAATGTTAAGTTCTGTACCATCAATGATCTCATATAGTGGGAACACTAGAGAGTCAGTTGCAAGGTCTTGAAGTGCCATAGTGTCTTCTGGAGCAAACTTCCACTCAGTAGTACAAGCAGATACTGCATTGATAAATACAGGACCTTCAACAGCCATACCGTGCTGGATAGCCTTAACCATGTTCTTCCACTTGTTTGGAGAAACTTGAGCAACATATGGAGAACCGTGTGCTGCCATGATCGCCATCATGTCTTTTTTGTTTTTCTTCTCACCGTAACTTACACGTCCAGCAGGAGATGTTGTTGCAGAAGAACCGATAGGAGTAGATGAAGAACGCTGACCACCAGTGTTAGCATAAACTTCGTTGTCAAGAACAACGTGCATCATGTTATGACCACGCTCGAAACAACCAGAGATCCACTGGAAACCGATGTCATAAGATGCACCATCACCTGCAAAAGATACAAACTTAGGGTTACGATCGGGCTGCTTTAGACGGCCTTTGTTACCTAATGCTTTATACATTGCTTCTGCACCAGCAACTGCAGTTGAACCATTTTCAAAACCGATATGGATCCAAGATGCATCCCATGAGGTGTATGGGTAAACTGCTGTACATACTTCCAGACAACCTGTAGATGCAGAAAGCACCAAGTCATCGTTAGTTGCATTTAATACTTCACGAACAATAATAGAGTGTGCACAACCTGGACAAAGAAGGTTTGCACCTTCAAAACGGTCTGCAGATGTCGAGAACTCTTTTAGATTTTTGATCTTTTTGATTTCACTCATAATTGATCTCCTTATAAAAATGCCAGTTTAGGACCACGAACGCCGATAAACTGCTGTAATGGTGTTGTTACTTTTCCAGCATCAACATTAGCCTGAAGCTCTGTGTAAAGGTCTACTAGGTGTGCTTTTGTCAAGTCACGACCACCAAGACCATAAATATAACCAGAAAGAAGTGCTCTCTCATCAGTGTTATAAAGTGCACCGGCGATCTCGTTGAACATTGCACCTGGTGTACCACCTGGAGCTGAACGGTCAAGAACTGCGATCGCTTTAACATTTTTAAATGCTGCCTTGATCTCTTCAAAAGGGAAAGGACGGAAAACACGGATACCAACAACACCGGCTTTGATGCCTTTAGCGCGCATCTCTTTAGCGACTTCACGTGCTGTCTCAACAGATGTACCCATACAAACTACAGTTACATCTGCATCGTCCATGTCGTAAGACTCAACGATGTTGTACTTGCGACCTGTAAGCTTTTCAAAGTCATCAAATGCTGTTTGGATCTTAGGCATAACCTTAGTCATCAAGTCATTGTGTTGACGTGCTTTGTGTTCAAAGTGCCAATCTTCTTCCGTCTGCACACCGTGTGTTACCGGATGATCGAAGTCAAGCATGTCGTTCATTGGTTTAAAGTCACCAATAAAACCATATGCTGTATCATCATCAATTGTCTTAACACCTTGTGCTGTGTGAGACGTCATAAAACCATCTTGGTGTACCATTGCTGGTAAACGCACATCATGGTCTTCACTTACTTTGAAAGCGATGAAGTTAAGGTCATACGCTTCTTGTGGAGAGTAGGCGTCAAGTTGGATCCAACCAGAGTCACGACCTAAGTACATGTCTGAGTGGTCGCCATTAACGTTTAGTGGTGCAGCAAGTGCACGGTTTACCACGTTAAGAACGATAGGAAGACGCATACCAGATGCCTGATAAAGTGTCTCAACCATCAGTGCAAAACCTTGAGACGAAGTTGCCGTTGCAACACGTCCACCGGCAGCAGCAGCACCGATACATCCTGACATTGCAGCATGTTCTGACTCAACCATTACAAATTCGCCTTCGACATAACCGTCAGCTAGAAATTTTGCATAACCTTCAACAATAGGTGTTGATGGCGTAATCGGGTACGCAGCAACAACATCTACCTGTGCTTGACGTAGTGCTTGAGCAGCGGCAAAGTTACCGTCCCAAACTTCTGTCTCACGTAATTCCATTTTATCAAATGCCATTATTTTTCCTCTTTATCTTTCTCAGGCCAACCTGCAAGTTCTGCCTCTTCATCTGCTTGTTCTGGGAACATTAGAAGTGATTTAGGGTTTGTAGGACAAACCTCAACACAGATTCCACACCCTTTACAGTGATCCATATCGATACCGATCATCTTTTTGTCACGAGATATGATAGAGATATCTGGACAGTAGATCCAACAAAACTGACAATCAATACAGAAGTCTTTGTTGAACACAGGCTTTTCAATACGCCAATCAGCAACACTCGCAGTAAACGAGTTGCTGCTTGAGTAGTTACGATCTTCCTGAAGTGTCGTAGCGATATCTTTTACTTCCCCATCAAACGAGCGGAGCATTGCACCGATTTCGAATTCATCCCATCCGTTATTTTGCATCTGTGGCTCCTTATTTTACTTCATCGTATGCACGTTGGATCGCCAACATGTTTGCATCGATAATTTTTTGTGGTAATTTTCCAAGAATACGCTTCATGTTCTCTTTAAAGAACTCGATTTCATACATCTCAGAGATCTTCATAAACGCACCGAGCATTGGTGTGTTTGGAATAGCACGACCAATAGTCTCTTGTGCGATCTTGATACAGTCTACAGTGTAAACTGTCTTACCCTCTAGTTTAGGCTGAGAAGCTACAAGTTCCTCAGTTGACAGGTGTGTTGTAATAATGAAAACTGTATTCTCTTTTGCATTGATCGTGACATCTGTAGTATAAACAAGTGCCGGGTCAATAACAAATACAAAATCTGGTTCCATATACTTTTCATGGTTCATGATCGGCTGATCATCAACACGGTTGTAGGCAGTCATTGCTGCACCACGTTTTGCTGAACCATAAAATGCAAACGCCTGAACATCTTTTCCAGTCGTAGAAATTACATCTGCTAAACCTTTAGCACCTGTAACTGCACCTTGACCGGCACGGCTATGCCATCTAATTTCGAGCATAAAGTCTCCTTAATTAACCTTCTGTTTTAACAGAATTCTGAATATGTTGTATTTTAAACAAGTTGCTCTTAAATGAAGCTTCACTCTTTTAGGATTGAAAAAAGGGTGCTTTTAACGTGACTTTTCTACCATATTTTTGAGGCGTCTCACTGCATTGAGAGCATCGGTATCTATAATGTCAGTTAATGTTTTTAATTGTTCAGCATTATCGTAGCCAGTTAAAACTCCTATACTCCCTATCCCCGCATTTTTTGCCGATCCCAGATCCAGACGGGTGTCGCCTATGATCCAGCATGTAGATTTTGAGACCTGCATCTGCTCTACTGCTTTGTTAATAGGCTCAGCATGAGGCTTAGGATGTTCCACATCTTCACGACCTATCAAGACTTCAAAATACTCCATCAACTCAAAGTGTTCCATTAATACACGTGAGTACTTTCCTGTCTTAGTCGTGACAATACCCAAACGGGCAAATCGTGATGCTGTCTCTACCGCTTCTCTTGCACCCTCAAGTAGAACAGTCTTTTGTGTGGAGATGACTCTGTAATGTTCTTTATAAGTTGCGACAAAATCCCACACTTCACTTTCTGAAACACCTAACTCACGATACATCACATCTAAAGGGTGTCCGATCAATACCTTAATCGCTTCATCTTCAGCATGTGTATAGTTATGAACGTCAAATGAGTTGTGAAAACTCTCTAAAATAGCTTCCGTAGAATCTATAAGCGTTCCGTCCAGGTCAAATAATATAGTCAATGTCTTCCCTTTTTCTCTTATTGTACTTACTCTTGTATTTCCCACTCGATGTAGTTATGCCAAATACCATTGAGTGTTGGTTCTATATGCTGTATCTTTTTATCGACCACCTGAATAGAATTTGGGATAAAAAGGAACAAGTATGGGTTGTCTGCTACCACCTCAGCAAAGATATGCTGTTGTACTTTAGCCAGTTTTTCTCTCTCTATAGTTCCTTGCATCTTCTCTATCATTTTGTCAACCTTTTTATTGTGATAGCCAATAAAGTTAAAACCACCTGGTTTGTCACTGTCACTATGCCATAACAAGTAGGGATCAGGAGAAAGAGAGAGTGACCAGCCCAGCAGTACAGTGTCAAACTCCCGTGGAAAGACCACCATGTTTAAAAAAGCCTGCCACTCCATTACACGCAACTTTACCTCTACACCGACCTTCGCAAGTTGGTGTTGTAAGATCTGTGCAGCATAAGGACGAATAGAACTCGAGTTGGAAGTAGCGATCTCAAAACTAAAAGGGTGTGCTTTGTCGTAGCCTGCCGCCTTTAGCAGTGATTTGGCTTTTTCTATATTTTGTTTTGGTGCCATCACACTAGCGTTAAACGAAGGGCCTCCCGGAAGGAAAGGACCACTACAGACCTGTCCATGCCCCATGAACAAGATGTCCACCAACTCTTTTCTGTCTATGGCCAAAGAGAGTGCCTCTCTGACTCTTGGGTCTTTAAACTTTGCTCTTCTAAAGTTTAACCCCAAGTAGGTGTAGGCATGCGCGATCTCTTCGATCACTTTATAGTTTTTAAAAAAGTCCGGTTGGACTTGCCGCTCTATCTGCATCGCCTCTAAAGAGCCGATATCGATCTTTTGTGTCTTTAACATCAAAAAGCGGGTATTGGGATCAGGGATAACATGATAGATGATCTTATCGATCTTGGGACGGTGTTCAAAATAGTCATCATTTGCACTCAATTCGATGTTTTTCGAAAATTCCAGTTTTGTCAGACGGTAGGGTCCAGTGCCTACCGGATGGGTGTTGAACTTTGAACTCATAATGTTTTTTTCATCTTTAAGAAGGTGCTGGGGAAGTACACCGCTCATCCACAACTCTAAAGCTTTAAAGTAAGGCGCTTTATAGACCACCTTAAGGGTATAGTCATCCACCACCTCAACAGACTTTACCATACGAAATGTAGAGGTATAGGGAGAAACCACCTGAGGCGCATTGATGAGTTCATAAGTAAAGAGGACATCTTGGGCTTTAAAAGCAACACCATCTTGCCACTTGACATCTCTGCGCAGTTCAAACACCAAGGTGACATTGTCTTCAAAGTAAAACTTCTCTGCCAGATCACCAATAATGTTTTTAGCATCTTTGTCATACTTTACCAAACCATTAAAAATATAGTTAGCGATCTCTGAACTTCCACTGTCAGTTGCCAAAATAGGGTTAATGCGTGAAGGGTTTGAGGAGGTAGAGAGGTGAAGAGTAGAAGCTACCACCCATAGTGGCAGCAGTAGTAATAAAAAGGATCTCAATTTGCTACTTTTTTGAAAGGATTATAACACAAGAGTGAGACCTGAAGATACCCGTCTTAGAGTGCTATCCCATTAACAGTGATCTTGCCATCTTTTACAAGGATCTCAAAACGTACATCGCCTTGATCTTTTTTGGAAAAGCTGTCTGCCATCGCCAAGTTTCCACTATGCGCTTTAAGATATGCATAGAACTTCTCTTTAAATCTTAGATCCGCATCAATATTGATGTTTTGCATCAGTGCCAAAGGAGAGATCTGGATCTTCTGCACCAAATTGTCATCTTTTTTTACCTCGATCTTGATCTTATGGTTAAAACCATCCATCATACCTGAGTCTCTTATAGACAATTGCTTTACACTTAGAGTGTCAACGTTTAACGTAAATCCTTTAGCCAAAACACCGACTGCGGCTAACATAGTATATTGTGAGCCGGCACTTGCTTGTTCAGACGCTTTTTGAAAGGCCTCATAAGCTGCTTCATCAATACCGTTTGCATCCATAGCAAAAACAAGCTGCTTGAGTTTGACTGAACTGTTAGCGTCGTTCATATCAAAGGCCTCTACCTCTGCTGACACCTTGGTATTAAGTTTGCCATCAACCGTTATAGAGCTTGAGGTCGATGTCATGTTTTCAGCCTTGATCTCCATAGTAGAGAGAACATCTTTAAATTTAAAGTAGAGGTGTTTTGTTTTATAGTCAAGATCAAAACTGTTTTTAGCACTAAAACGACTTTTACTCTCAAGGTCCGAGAGGTTTAAAACCATAGAAGCATCTTCTGGAAGTCTAAAGTCTACGGCAGCATTTTTAACATGAAGGTCTACACTGGTAGGTTCTACTAAAGTCCCATGGCCATCGAAGGTCGCACTTTCAAAAACGATCTTCGCTTTTTTACCATCTTGAAATACGATCTCTTTATCAATGTCTTTAATATAACCTTTAAAAGTACTGCCCGCTACATCATAATCCATATGGTACAAAAAGGCATGATCTTTCAACATCTGCATCATCTGCTCATACAGCAGTGCATCTTCACTTTGCATACGTTTTGAAGCCTCATCTGTAAAAGCTACCGGATAGAGGTCTAAACTGATATCACTGTTTAAAAGAACATTGGAGTACTCTACATCTGCAGCCATCACGACATCATCCAACATACTACTCATATATGCCGGTACTTGTGCTTTAGAAAGTGAGTCAAGATAGGCTTTAAAAGCAGCAGCATCTTCAAGTTTAAATTCATAATGACTTTTAGTACTCATATAATTTGAGCCATTGTCACTGCTTGTGACTGCAATACCATTGTTTTCTAACATCGCAATGCGTTTGTTGGTCATCTTGGCGACACTTATGTTACCTACCATAGGCAAGGCCAGTACTACTGCCGTAATAATAGCACCTATGATCCATATTTTTTTAGACATGTTTTGATCCTCTTATAAATTGTGTGAATTATACATAAGATTTGTGGATAAAAAGAAAATGGATAAAGGGAAGGTGTATTGCTGATGGCTACCTCTTTTTTTCCTCAGAGGATCGTTCGGGTTTGTACAGGTGCTCTAAAAAGTTTAGAGACCTTAGCTCTCTAAACTGCTTATAGGCTGAAACAGGCAGTGCTCTGGATCATAGTAGTCTATGTTCCCATTTTCAATATCATAGTACCAACCGTGGATATTGATCTCTCCTGTTTTAACACGACGTTGCACAGAAGGGTAGGTCAAAAGGTTCTCTAACTGAGTAATAATAGAGAACTGCTCAGTCAAGCGCAGGAGTCTCTCTTTACCAGCATCTGCACCAATAGCTTTTATGGCCAACTCTTTAGCCGGTTCACCTAACTTCAGCCAATGCTTGGTATGGATAAGTTCAGGATCATCTACGGTCTCAAACAGCGCTTTACAGGCACCACAATGGGTATGCCCACAGATAATGATCTCTTCAACTTCTAACACACTCACCGCATACTCTATAGCTGAAGCGGTCGAGTGGTAATCTACACTGGGGCTGTAAGGAGCCACAAAGTTACCAACATTACGAATAACAAACATGTCGCCAGGACGGGTCTGCATCATAAGGTCAGGAATAACCCGGGAGTCTGAACAGCCAATATACAAGGCTTTTGGGTTTTGACCCTCTTTAGCCAGACGAAGTAACTCTGTCTCATTTTTTTTAAAATAACTCTCTTGAAAAAGTGCATTACCTTTGATCAGTGTCTCTGCTGCCATAATATTCCTCTAAACATAATGAGATGTTTTAAATATTTTTTAATCTCAAAAACAAGTATAACCTATTTATTTTAACAGTGATAAAAAAGTGATGTTTAAAAAGTAGATAGAGAAAAGAAGTGGGTAAAGCTAGAGCAGAAAGCCTGCTCTAGTAAAGTAGTCTTAGTTAGACTCTACGTGACGGTCATAAAGTTCTTGAACTGGACGCTCGTTGTCTACGTAGTATTTTCTAAAGGTTTCGATCTGCTCTTTAGAAGCTTCTACCGGCTCTTTCAGAAGGTACCACTGAACGTTCTCTGAACATGGTGGTGTTGTCAGTGAACCGATGTAGTGGTAGTAGTGTGCTGTGTCTTTTGGAAGAAGATCCTGTGGATCTACTTCGATCTCACCACCAACATTGTTAATGACTTTATCCAAGATAGGATCAGCTTTCCCCTCTTTAAAGAAAACAGCAACAACTGCAAGTTGTTTTGTCTTTGGGTTTTGATGTACCATATGTGCCACCATATCGTAACGTTTACCATCTACTGTGTGCTCACTTTTGCCATGAAAGTGAAACTGAAGAAGCTTAAACTTTTCACCATGAAGTGTGATCTCACCACCTGTTTTAGGTGTGACTTTAATAGAGTGACCGTTGTCGATTACAGATGCGCTAGTGTGAACATCTTCATGCATACTAAGGTCGTACTGGTGATTCATCTCTACAGATTTACCAGGGATGATGTTGATCGGTGACTGTGTATGACCTGTTCCACAGGTTTTGGAGAACTCATCCCAATGTGCAGGACCATTCTCTTCATAGTTCCAGTGCTTTTCGTGGTGCGCTGCTTCTGCATGCTCAGCTGGTGCTGCTTTTTCCGCTGCTGCTGGTGCTTTTGCTTTTTCCGGTGCTGGTGCCTCTGCTTCGCTACCGCCACATCCTGTCATTAGAAGTGCTGCTGCTGCACTCATTGCTAAAATTGTTTTTTTCATTGTTATTTCCTTTTAATTAAAATTTCCAGTTCGCAATAACGCGATACTGTGTTAGTTTGTCGATCTGAACGATCGACGCACCTGTCTCACCGGCTTTAACATCGGCATCTGCTGCACTGTTACCAGTATTGTTGTCCACCCAAATACCTTTTAATGCTAATGAGAAATCACTAATACTATAAGCTAGTACAAGGTTGATATCCTGTTGGGCTTTAATGAAGTTACTGTTATTATAGTATGCATATGAGAGTACCGACTTAAAACCATTAACACCTGTAAAGTCATACTTCTGTGTGTAACCTGCTTTGATTCCTGATGTACCGGCAATATAACCGCCACTACTTGTTAGACCTTGGCCATAGTTTGAAGTAAAAAGGTCATTTGAAGTAATCATATCCGTAAAAAGTGGCGTTCCATCCCATGGTAGTGCCAATGAATTATGCTCGTTATCACGAGAGCCTAAAACATTAGTGTATGCAAGAAGGAAAGAACTGTCTGCATATTTTGCACCCGCTTTAAGACCAAAGAAACGCCCATTGATCTTACCACCATAACTGGCGATATCACCTTCCATCACGCCTCTCGAGTGACCAATACCGTGTTGGTGCATCCCCTGAAGCCCGGCAAACCATGAAAAGTCTTTATTAACCTCATGTTTGTGAACAGCATCAAAATAGGTCAAGTTCATAAAGTCTTTAGAGTAGTAATTATAAAGACGCACTGTATGGTGCGCATCTCTCCACTCTAAATAGGCAGGAAGCACATTACCTTTTTTGTGCCCTGTGATCACCTCTGTCTTAGTCCCAAGTGCATGTTCGACAATGTTCACAAAACGACTTGAAGTACGTTGTTTGAACTTATCTAAGTATCCACCACCAATTTTCAGACCACTTTCAAAACTGTAAGAGAGATCTCCCCCTTGAATAGAAGAAGGGATCATACGAACCTCTTTAGGATTGACCAATGGTGTCTTTTCAACACGACGGCCATACCAGGCATCTAAACCTTGGAATTGATAATCTAAATACGCTTCACCAAGAACTGAAAAGCTTTTTTGAGCAACAGGGTCGCCGGGAGATTTTCCTAACTGTACCGCATTATCACGACCTATAATTGAGGTGTCAACACTTCCAGGTAAAGCAAATGGGTTGGTAGTCATAAAAGTAGCACCCATAGTAAAACCATAAAGTTTCGCTGTTTTATAACCTAATTTACCACCTATAGAGTTTGCCCAAGCAGAAGTCTTAGGACCATCGAGATTCGTTTTATCTTTATTAGTCTCAATAAAGTAATATTTAATATTACCATGAGTCTCACCTTTAGCAAACCAATCTACTGGATTGTCTACCTCAGTGGCAGCAGTCGCACTCATTGCGATCAATGATGATGCTAATGCCATTGTAATCTTTTTCAAGTCACTGCTCCTCGCCTTGTCATCTTCACGATGTAAGTTATGTCATTTTCTTTTAGAGCGATTTAAAAAAATCTCTCAACATGTAGAGACTTTAGTAAAGGGCATTAAAAGTTGAAATAAAATTTTAGCAGATAAGAAGTGAAAACTGAATTAAATATAAGAGGATAAAATGTTCAATAAAACTTAATGTATAGAGAAGGAATAAAAGAAGAGGGTTACAACACCCGAAGGTGTTGTAAAAGAAGTGTAACGATTAACGCTTAGAGAACTGAGGTGAACGACGTGCTTTACGCTTACCTGGTTTCTTACGCTCAACAACACGTGCATCACGAGTCATCATGCCTTCTGGCTTAAGAGTAGCACGAAGTGAATCGTCCATCTTTACCAAACAGCGAGAGATACCGTGACGAAGTGCGTCTGCTTGACCACCGAAACCACCACCAAGAGTAGTTGCTACGATATCAACAGATGTGTCTTGTTTACAAAGAACCAAAGGCTGCTTAACACGAAGCTTTTTAGCTTCAAGACCACCCAACCATGCGTCTAGTGAAAGACCGTTGATTGTCATTTGACCTGTACCTGGAGTTAACCATACTTTTGCGATAGACGCTTTACGACGTCCTGTTGCGTAGATTTTTGCCATCTATCAATCCTTACTTAGCGATCTGCGCTGTGTGAGGATGCTCAGCACCAGCGTAAATCTTTAATTTTTTCAACATTGCACGACCAAGCTTCGTTTTTGGAAGCATACCGCGTGTTGCAAGTCTAAACAGTTTCTCAGGGTTGTTCTCAAGAAGGTCTGTCATTTTAACACTCTTAGTAGAACCGAAGTAACCACTATGAGAGAAATACTCTTTGTTTGCTAGTTTGCCAGCACCGTTGAACTTTGCTTTAGAAGCGTTGATGATAACTACATAGTCACCACAGTCAAGGTTTGGAGTAAAGTACGGCTTATTTTTACCACGAAGGTGTGTTGCAACCTCAGTAATTAAACGACCGAAAGTCTTACCTTCAGCGTCGATCAAGATCCAGTCTTGTTTAATCTGCTCAGGTGTTGCAATTTTTGTAAATTTCATATTGCACCCTTTCATTATTTTTTGGTAGCGGAAGTATAGGGGAATAAACTTAAGTGGTACTTAATTTAAGGTTTTCATAAGGCTATTGTCTCTTTTCAACTGCTTTGTAGTTTTATAATCTATATCACTTATACAGTGGCTTATTGATAATCGCTTACATTAGCAAAAAAGGTGTTATGATACGCGAAACTTTTCACAAGGAAACACAATGACTCTATCTAAAGGTATCTTTGTTGCACTTGTTGCACTGACATTGATCTTTTCAGGCTGTGGTGGCGCAACTCCGACACCTGTATCTACGATCGCTAAAGTACAAGAAAAGGGGGAACTCGTTCTCGGTACTTCAGGAAATATGACACCAATGACACGTCAACTGGAAAATGGTGACGTTGTTGGTCTGGACATCGACTTGGCAAGAGTTATGGCTGATGCACTTAAAGTAAAACTTGTCATCAAAGTTATGCCTCTTAACGAACTCGAAGGTGCTGTCGCCAACGGAACCGTTGATGTTGTACTCTCAAACTACACTATGACACTTGATCGTAATACTAAAGTAGCTTTTGTCGGTCCCTACCTGACTTCAGGAAAATGTCTTATCACTAAGAGCCCTGATCTTGCAAACGCTAAAAAGTCTGAACTGACAGACAAACAGAGTAACCTTGTAGTCATCGAAGGTTCAACAAGTGAAGCATTTGCCAAAGCACTCATGAAAAAAGCAACGATCATCCCCTCTAAGTCTCAAGAGACCGCTATCGAGATGGTACGTACAGATAAAGCAGATGCAATGTTGACAGACTTCCCTATCTGTCAAGCCACTGTTATCAACAACCCTGATGACGAGTTCGTCTCTATCTTCTCTCGTTTGACTTATGAGCCTATTGGTATCGCAATGAATGCTAATGACACACACTTTATCAACTGGACGCAGAACTTCCTTGACCGTATGGAAAAGACAGGTTACCTTACAGCACTTGGAGAGAAATGGCTCTCTATCCCTGCTCAGTAAGCAGTTAATCTTTCACTATGAGGCATAAACACCTCATAGCTTCTTTTCAGCTTCCTCTAACATCATCTACAACTAATCATTTTCAAAACAATACACCAATGCAAATAGACCTCTAAGCATTTTGTTTATCATGTATGCAGTGCTACTGTATTTAAGCACGCTATTACAGTTTTCAATTCGTGAATTTCTGCCTGCACAGGAGTGACAGGAATATCTCGTTTAAAATGTATTACAAGCAGGTCAAAAATTCTTAGAATATAAGGGCACTCAGCTAAAACTATATGTACGAGTGTTGATTTGAAATAAATTATGCTAAGTCATATTGAAGGAAAAGAGAGAACGTGTATAAAACACGTACCCCGGTTATTTACTTTTTTTGTCTGTCACTATAGCAAAAGAGAGATCATTGATCTCTGTGTGTGCTTTGATGTAGGTGTTAAGATCTTGAAGTGTCAAAGCCTCGATCTTCTCTAGCTCTTTCAAACTAGAACCGAGTGCTTGACCTTTGTAAAACTCCTGGAAGGTACGGGAGAGACGTTGAGAAAGAGTCTCTACCCGTAAAGGTTCCGAACCGAGTAAAAACTTCTTTGCCTGCTCGAGTTCCTCTTGAGTCACACCACCTTTAACAAAGGTAGCGATCACCTCTTTGACCGTTGCTTCTGCCTCTTTTTGAGACTCAAGCTTGGTCTGAAGGTATCCCTTAAAATAGACATGAGAACGGGTTACATTCACACGGGCATAAGCTGAGTACGCCAGACCACGTTTTACGCGGATCTCTTCCATCAAACGACTTCCAAAACCACCTGTACCTAAAATAAAGATACCCACACGTGCTTTGTAAGCATCTTCATCATCTACTTTGAGATTATAAGGCGAACCAAAATAGACATACGCCTGTTCTGTCTCGCGTTCTAAAACCTCTCTGTGACTCTTTTTATTCACTTTGACAAATGGCAGTTCGCTATCTTTGCCTACCGAGAGAGACTCAAGCAGTGTTGTAGCCTTTTCTTTAGCTTCTGCTAACGTGATGTCTCCACCTACAACGATCACTACACGAGAAAGCACCAAGTGCTCTTTTAAAAAAGCATTGATATCATCTGAAGCGATCTTTTTGACATCTTCTATCGTTCCTGATGACGGATGTTCTAAAAGCGTTCCCTTAAAAAGTTCTGCTTTCAATGCGCGCGCTGCTACATAGTCATAATCATTCTCTTTACGACTCAAACCACCGATAGTAATGGCTTTGACCTTCTCTAAGGTCTCTTTATTCAAGTTAGGGTCTTGCAACAAGTCTGCAAACTTCTCCAAACCATAATCAAAAGACTCTTTCAGTGAAGAGATCTCCATCACAAAGGTCTCTGTTCCTGTACTAGCGCTAATATGTACCGCCTTGGCATCCAACTCTTTAGCAAAACCGATGCTGCCGAGTTTAGAGGTACCTTCGTTCATCATCTTGGCGCTCAACTTGGCCAGACCAGGGTGCTTTTTGTCCTCTATGGAGCCACTCACCTCAAAAACGACCTGCATAGAGACCATTGGGAGTCTTGTATCCTCTTCATGGATCAGAGGGATGTCAACACCCTTAACTGTAATATGATCTAGCGTTGATGCCATCGTAATTCCTTGCAATAGTAGTAAAAATAGTAATAGTCTCTTCATTATGATTGTTGTGCCGAAAAAGTCTCTAGAGTCTCATATGCCGTGTTACGGATCGCCGGAGTCTCACCAATGTCTGCAATAAGACGTACCATCTCATCTTTAGCCATTCTAAACCCTGCGCCGGCACTGCGTACCACATTCTCTTCCATCATAGTCGAGCCTAAGTCATTAGCCCCATACTTTAGCGCCATCTGACCGATATAAGGCCCTTGTGTCACCCATGAACTTTGTATGTTAGGAACATTGTCCAAAAAGAGACGCGAGACAGCCAAGAGACGTAAATAACGGTTGGATGATGGCTTTTTGATGTCAGGGATCTCTTCCATAAGTTGGGTGTTTTTCCCCTGAAATGACCACATGATAAAAGCACGGAAACCGCCGGTCTCATCTTGAAGTTTACGAACCATATTCCAGTGTTCTATGATCTCTTCATCTGTTTCAACGGTACCAAACATCATCGTAGCCGTTGACTTTATACCCAGTTTATGCGCTTGTCGATGCACTTCGATCCACACTTCAGAGTCATGCTTTTTCGGTGCGATAATGTCACGTACTCGATCACTTAAGATCTCAGCACCGGCACCGGGTATAGAAGAGAGCCCCTTTGCTTTAAGACGCTGCAGTACTTCTACAATACTGATCTTCGAGATCTTGGCGATGTAATCCAATTCTATGGCAGAAAAGGCATGGATTGTGATCTGTGGATACTTCTCATGTATATGTCCCACCAGCTCCTCATAAAATTCGATCTTGAGTTTAGGATGAACACCCCCTTGAAAAAGGATCTGTGTTCCACCAATATCTACCAACTCATCGATCTTGACATCGATCTCTTCATGCGTAAGTATATAGGCATCATCAGCTTTAGCATGACGATAAAATGCACAAAACTTACAGTCCACCCAACAGACGTTGGTATAGTTGATGTTTCTGTCAACTACAAAGGTAGTAATCTCTTTAGGGTGTAACTCTTTTTTTCTAGCAGATGCCATCTTCCCTAACTCAAGAAGATCAGCATTTTGGATCAGCTCTAAAGCCTCTTCACTTGTCATTCTACTCACGCTTAACGTCCTGCCTCTGTCGTAATGTTGTCAAGAACAAAGTTCATCTTGTTGACAATCTTCTGCTTGGTCAGGTTATGTTCGTTGCCTAACCACGTCCCATCTCTATAAGCGATCTTCGTCTTGAGGTTTTTGTCTTGATAGACCAAAACACGAACAGGGAGATCAAGACCGACTTGCATGTTCTCCAACATCAGTGTTGTGCCCATTTTAGCGTTACCAAAAATGATCTCTACTGAAGGAGGCATCTTCATACGTACCTTGTCTGCACCAAGTTGATGGTTGACAACTGCAAAGACTTGAAAGCCTTTTTTGTTGACGATGTTTTGAAGTTTATTCATCGTTGCTCCAACCGTTTTGTTCGAATTTTTGATGATGATATCATTGGCAAAAAGGCTCAAACCAAGTGCCAATACTAAAATAATTTTTTTCATTTCCATCTCCTTGGATGTTTCCGTTTTAAAAAGAGTCTATATATAATATACCCACCAAGCCCAACTCCAACTAAAACTTGCAACCAGGCACCCATCAACAAGATCTTGTTTAAGATAGAACCATGTTCTTCTCTATCTATCTCTATACCTGCCATCTCTGAGGCATGGACTAAAGCAGAAACTGCAAGGTCTCCATCAGGTATGTTTTTATGACAAGAGAGACACATCCCACGGCGGTCAAGTTTAGAGCGTTGTTCTTTGTCTAAAGGTTGAGAGAGCTTCCAGTGGTGGCCTACCGTCATCAACTGTGTCCCGTTTTCATCTATGAAACTTGAATAGTCATGTTTTAAGTTACTTATAGCAGGTACCTGCTCATCTGTTTTGTGTGGTAGTACCTTCATGTCCGCACTCATCAGATCAACAATAAAATCTTTGCTGGGATCAGAGAAGTATTTGCCTCCACCGATACCAAGACCAATAGCCTTGTCACTACTGTGACAACTTTCACAGGTTCGTGAGCGTTTGGAGATGGTATGTGGCTGAACCGGAGACATATCGATGGCATTTTGCCCCTCTTCTCCTGCTCCTTCTACATTAGGGATCTTAAAGATCTGGTTTTGGATCAGAGCCTTACCATCTTTGCCTATGACCGTTGCAGTCACTTGACAGCCCGGAATGACGGGAGTAATACGTCCCTCTCCATTTTGAGCCAAGGCTGGGTCTTCCCAACGCAGGTACGAACGTGTTTCTGTTACCTTTCCATCTACCAGATAGTTTTTGAGGTTACGCATCCCTCCTGTACGTCCATGAATATCATGGTCGTGAGAAGCTTTCAAGAAGTCAGGGTTTTTCTTGCCGCCCGAGTAGTCGACCTTAACATGACAGCCATAACATTGTGGCGCCCATGTCGCATGACAGGTGTAACACTCCATTTCATCTGTGTGTGCCGTGATCTGGTCCATAGCGACGAGGGCTACCTTGGAGAGTTTCTCTTCTTCTTTAAGTGCTTTAAGCGGGGTCAACTCTATATCTTTTCCAGAGGCAAGATGCATGATGACATGGTTGCCTTTTTTCGCCGTATGGATCAGTGGGTTACCCCGTGCTGTCAAGAGGTGACCATCTTTAGGGTCACTCACGGTACCCATCTTGAGATATTCAGCGATCGTCTTGGTCGTTCCTCTTGCTTTACCTGTCGCTACTGAGGTATTAAACTCGTCACTGTAACCAATAGGCAGTTCCCAAGGATAGGCAGAGGTCGTCCCATGACAATCTTGACACTCTACTTCAACCGCACCGAGATTAGCACCCGTTAAAAAGCCATCACCATGCATGTCATTAGAGGTATGACAGTCTTGACACAGCATCCCTTTTTGATAATGTACATCTTCTTGAAGGTGTAGGTAACGTTTAGTATGGAGCTTAGGTTGACCATTGCCTTCATCATCAAAAGTCGCCTGATACTCTGTCTCCATCAACCCTTGATAAGAGACTCCGATCCGCTTGCCACGGTTATGACAGGTCGAACAGGTCTCTACCGGGATTCCTGAGTACTCTTGGTCATGAACCTTGACCTTGACCTCGCGTGAAGATTGGATGTTATGGACCAACATATGTCCACGCGTCTTTTTAGAGATCTTTTTATCATCACCCTCATAAAAGCCTTCATTTGAGTAAGGTACATGGCAAGAGGCGCATCCAATCCCTCTGTAATCACCACGTTTACTACGTCCTTTTGAACCAGTATGGCAACGCAGACATTCTTGGCGGAGGTAGGTAAAGACTGCTAAAGAAGGATCTTTTTCAACCTCTTCTGCTGTAGGTGCCTGGGGTATCTCATGCATCTCACTTGGAAAACCTTGTGGCTCCATTTGAGAGAGTTTTTCCATATAGGCGCGATAACGATCTGTTCCGAGACGTTTATGGGGGTCTTCAGGATTTTTAGTGTCATAATTACCATGGGTATGTTCATAGCCCTCTTTGGCACCAAAACTCCACATCGCACCCTGGATCTTGCCCTGTTCGGTCATCATCAGAGAATTCATCTGTGCAGAGACCTGCTCTTGGTGACACATACCACAGGTATTTTGGTTGATCCATGTACTTCCCGGTGCTGGGTAGTACTCTTTAGGACCTTTGTGGTCTAGAAAATACTTGACTGTTCCTTTGTGAGAACGCTTTTTGACCATTGTCGTAGGGTTACCCCCATGACAGACAATACAATCATTGCCTTTATGTCCTGCCTTTTGTGCGACCTCATAGATCGCCTTCATCATTCCTGACTGCGGGTCTCGTATGTGTTCTATGCCCTCATGACATTTTTGACAACTGTTTGAGGCATAAAGGGTAGAAAAAGCAAAAAGCGTTACAAGGAGCAGTCTCAACATTATTTGTCTTTAGCGATGGCGTCTAGTACACCGTTAATAAACTTTGGAGACTGCTCCGTACCAAAGGCTTTTGAGACCTCAATGGCCTCATTGATCACTACGGCAGAGTCCAACTCTGTGTTCATGATCTCATATGCACCCAGACGCAGTGTCGCGCGTTCCACAGAGCCGAGTCGCTCAAAATCCCAATCTTTAAGATGTTTGACGATAGCCTCATCAACAGCCACAAGGTTCTCCATTACCCCTCTAAAGAGGTCAAGTGCAAACTCTTTTTGTTTGTTACGGATCTTTTTGTCTTCTAAGATCTCGTCAGTATAGTCGGCAATGCTTTGATTACCCAGGTCATATGCATACAGTAGACTGACAACGGCCATTCTGGCGTGGTGACGGGTTGCCATTACGCTTCCAACGTTTCATAAAGGTCTAACATCTCGATGATCACAGTCATCGCTTCAAAACCTTTGTTACCCGCTTTTGTACCAGCACGTTCGATTGCTTGTTCGATGGTGTCTGTTGTCAAAAGGCCAAAAGAGACCGGCTTAGAGTACTTAAGAGACATCGTTGCAATTCCCTTGGTCGCCTCTGCAGAGACATAGTCAAAGTGCGGTGTCGCACCACGGATCACTGCACCTAATGCACAGATAGCGTCATACTTGCCACTGGCCAAAAGACGATCAACGATCATCGGGAGCTCAAATGCACCCGGTACCAGAACATGGTCAATATCTTCACTGTTTCCGCCATGACGGTCAAATGCATCTTTAGCACCTTCTACCAATCTATCTACAATGAAATGGTTCCAACGTGTACTTACTATGGCTATTTTCTTTCCGTTTATTACTTTTAGTCTACCTTCGATCAAACTCATGTTTATCCTTTTACTGTTTCTTGAATTTTTAATATTTTTTCTGTTGTTGTGTAGAGGTTCTCTAACGTCAACATGTTGGGTCCATCACTCAATGCACAACTTGGGTCGATATGGGTCTCAAAAAAGAAACCATCGACACCGACTGCTGCTGCAGCACGTGAGAGATGTGGGACCATAGAGCTGTCACCCGAGGTCGTTCCGCCACCGCTACCCGGCATTTGAACCGAGTGGGTCGCATCAAAGATGACCGGTGCAAACTCACGCATGATCACTAAAGAACGCATATCTACAACCAAATTTCCGTAACCAAAACTTGAACCACGCTCTGTCAAAAGCACCTTGTTTTCCTGCGCATTTTTGTAAGAGACCTCGTCACAACCACGAGTCTTGAGTACTTTAAGTACTGAGTACTTCATGTCATTAGGGTTCATAAACTGACCCTTTTTAATGTTAACGATACGCTCTGTTTTAGCTGCAGCAACCAGCAAATCTGTCTGGCGGCACAAAAAAGCAGGGATCTGCAAGATGTCTGCGACTTCTGCCACAGGATTGACCTGATAAGACTCATGTATATCTGTGACGATCTTGTAGCCAAAGTCATCTTTGACCTTTTGCAAAATACGCAGCCCCTCTTCAAGGCCCGGCCCGCGATAACTCTCTAAAGAGGTGCGGTTAGCCTTGTCAAAGCTGGCCTTAAAATAGAAGTCTATACGCGTATCGTCTTGATAACGTTCCAGCTTTTTAGCAATCTCAAAGATGTTTGATTCACTCTCAATGACACAAGGTCCTGACATCAATATCATCTATCTACCTACAGCTTTTTGTTGATAGTATCAACGGTCTCATGGGTAAAGTCTGTCACCGTGTTACCAGTGTTGTGTGAGTAGATAAAGTAGGCACCTACTCCAAGAAAGATAAGCGTCATCATCATCTTGTCATTTTGGTATGACATCCAAGCTAAAATCGCGATAAGACCTAACCCACCATAATATAAAAGATTTGAATCCATAAAGTACTCCTATTTTTTGACAACGAGTAATCCGCTGATTATGATGAAGATTATACCCAAGAGTGTTATAAAATCAGGTAGTGCGTCTCCCAGCATCAGTCCTACACCTATAGAAAAGATAATGTTTGTATAGCTCACGGCCCCAACAATTCCGGCTTGTGAAGCGCCATAGGCCTTAGTCATATAAAGTTGGGCCAAGGTCGCAAAAAGCCCCATACCCACTACATAAATCCAGACCATTCCACTCGGCATAACAAAGGTGCCCAACATAAAATCAAGTTCAGGAATCTTCACATAATTAGAGAGCACCAACAAAAACAGAGGCCCCACGGTACCAACTCCCATAAATGAAAGTACAATAGCGCGGGTGTCATAATACTTTTTAAGCTCTCGTACCGAGGTGTAAGCCAAAGCTGCACCTACCCCGCTAAAGATACCTAAAAGGTCTGTTTTTGAGAAGTTGAATCCACTGGGATTGGTGATCAACACGATCCCAATAAAACCTAAAAACACCGCGATCCATCCCAATTTTGACATACGTTCATGAAGAAAAAGCCATGCAAAAATAGCGGTAAATATGGGTGATGTCTTAGAGAAGGTCATAGCGTCACCGAGAGGGATATGTGCAATGTTGTAAAAAAAGGCCAGTAGTGCCACAAAACCCATAAAACCGCGAAAAAACAGTAACCAAGGCTTACCACCATCTTGCTGCATCGGTTTTTTCAATACAGCATAACCTACCAGCGCCACCCCAAAGACATTACGAAAAAAGACCACTTCAAGAGAGCTCATCGACTCACTGGAGAGCTTTGCAAAAGCACCCATAATGGCAAAGAAAAAAGAGGCCATAAACATGTAGAGTACGCCACGGTCGAGGTTGTTGATATACTGTTTCATTGCTGGAATTTTAGCTAAAAAAAAGCGAAAAGCGTTTACGCCCGTATACCTATTTTTATACCCCTTTGCAAAATTATGATTTTCTCTACTATTTTGAAAATAATCTGCTAGAATAGTACTATTACCCTGACCAAGGAGCTGACGTGATACGTATCACATCTTTACTACTTCTCTCACTTACACTTTATGCTTTGAACTACCCGGCACCCTACCACGACAAAGCAACCAAACTCTTTGAAGCAAGGATCCAACTTGAACCTCTGGTCTTTGAACCAAAATTTCAACAACTGATACACTCCTATCAACGCCACAGTGATAAAGTCCTTGGGCACTTTCTGCCCCTAAACAGAAAAAGCACTCCGGCTCAAATCAAAGCTTATAAATTGGCATTAGAAGGGTTAGAGAAAGAGTACAACGAGTTAATGCTCTATCTACACCAGCGTCTTAACAGTGTCATGGCGGCCAATGACTACCCTATATTTTTGGTTATCATCAATGCTAAGAATGAAGCAGACTACAAAGACCCTTACCAACGTGAGAAGATCTACACCTATTATCACGCCCATCGAGACCAGAACATCTCTACCTACTTGGATGCGCGTGTTAAAGCAGAGTGGAGCTCTATTGCCCCCTACTATCCTAAGATGCACACCAACTATGCGGGACTTCCTGACGCTTATTACAGAGAAGTGACCCTTATCAACACCCCACACTCCCCGTACGGTGCCAAGATCAAAAGTTTTTTTAATTATCATCGTGTCAAATATCGTGAGCTTGATTACAATAATGATCCTGAAGCTAAAGTTCTTTTTGAAAGATATAAAGGGCAACGCATCCCAATGGTGATTATAAACAACAGAGTGGTAGAGGGATATAATGAGGTGGAGATGGATAGACTTTTACGTCGTTAAGAAGAGCGGTTGTCTCTTCTAATTAAACCCTAAAGCAGGGTTTTTATACTTTAAGAAAGCTGTGCCATTACTTCTTGTTCTACCGCATCGATCTTCTGGGTACCATCTACACGAATGTACTTGATAGCACTGTTGGCAGCGGCTTCTTTAGTGTAGAAATCGATCAATGGCTTGGTCTGATCGTGATAGACTTTAAGACGGTCCAAAACAATCTCTTCTTTATCATCCGCACGTTGGATAAGTTCCTCACCTGTCTCATCATCTTTACCTTCCACCTTAGGCGGGTTGTAAACCAAATGATATGTACGACCTGAGTTCTGGTGTACACGGC
>WGDB01000160.1 GCA_015493495.1 Helicobacteraceae bacterium
GTGTCACGTTGCATCTGCTCTTGCGCAAAGAACTCCCCCATAAAATAACTTCCACTACTCAGTATGTCGAGTGCATGGGTGAAGGCTTTAGTGCGTAGAGGCTCTGGTAGATGTAAAAAAGAGGTCATGATCCCATCATATTCTTGGTCACTCTGCCAACAGCTCAAGTCTGCATGGATTGTCTTGACATCAACACCCGCCTCCTGTGCTAAGGCTACTGTCTTGGCCAAGCCAACATCAGAAGCATCCAAAGCACTCACCTCATGCCCTAAAGAGGCCATATGACAAGCTGTACGCCCTTCGCCCTCTCCAAGCATCAGAAGCTTACTGTTTGGACGTAGAAGCGTGCTTTGGGACGCTAAAAAGGTATTGGGCTCTTTCCCATATAAAAAGCCCTCTCTTGAAAACTTGTCGTTCCACATCTTTTGCATCTCCATCATCTCACCTTACTGTTCATTATCTTCTTCTAACTGTTCTATAAAATCATCTAACAGATAGTTGATGCTGTTTTCATACACATCTTTGTAAATGTCATGACTCTCTATCATCTCATGGAGACTATAAGTCAATGCATAGCTCAACACCTCAGAACCACGCGGCACCTTTGTCTCTTCTCCAACACCTAATGTCAAGTGAATGACAGTACTCTTCTCTAGTGCAATAGCATGAAGTTTTAGAAATATCGCACCCACACCGTCTTTCTGACAGGCAATACCATTTTTTTGAAGTTTCTCTTTAAGCGCTGCTTTCAACTGCTGCTCTTGTACAAGCGTCAAGATATCGTTTTCATCTAAGATCAGAATGTTTACAGCTTTCAATCCTTCAAGGTTGAAGGGTGTTGCACCCATCAATGGAAACTGTAATAAAAGTAGAGAGAAGAGAGAAATTAAGAGTTGCTTCATCTATAACCTTAGTACTCACCGTAACTGTCTACTGACAACAGTACAATTATTTTAAATTATAATAGCTAATACTACGTGGAAAGGTTCTTAAAGATTTCTTATCGTTGAACACCATCAAGAACAGGGACAAATTCACACACTTCAAGTTCATCTTCCATTAACTCTTCGCCGATCTTTACAAAACGGGTGATGACTTGCTGACCATTTTTCTCCATCGGTGCTACGATGACACCGCGAGGGGCCAACTGATCGATCAAGATCTGAGGGATATGTGTAGGTGCTGCTGAAAACAGAATGCGATCATAAGGCGCATACTGTACCCACCCTTTTTGTCCATCGTCAGTACGGGTATGGACATTATTGATACCCAGTTCACGAAAACGCTGTTTTGCCTCTACGATCAAAGGTTCGATCCGCTCTATAGAGAAGACACCTCTAAAAAGGTGTGAAAGCACTGCGGCCTGATAACCACTGCCACAACCTATCTCCAAGACACGGTCTGCACCCTCTGGTTCCAGGTACTCCGTCATCTTTGCTACGGTCAGAGGAGAGGAGATCCACTGTTTGGCACCTATAGGCAAGGCATCGAGTTTGTAGGCATGTTGTTTCATTGCTACGGGCACAAACTTCTCACGGTTGGTGTTGATGATGGCCTGTTTGACCTCAGGAGAGAGGCTAAAGACCTTGTCGATCTCGTCAGCCATACGGGTGGTTTTAATTGCTGTTATTTTGTCTATCACGATATACCTACATCCAAATATCGGCGCATTTTCAGCACCTCTTTCTCTTCATACATAACTTCTAAGGTCTCACGTCCTGTATTGCGCGTCTCATCACCAAAAGGAGTAATAATACCACTCATACCCGTTGTGTCGCTGTTGGCCGTGTCAGAAGCCACAACATAACACTGGTTCATGATGGCAAGCGCATTGGTCAGTGAGACAAAGTTTTGCGTGCGTAGTTTACCCCATTGTGCCGGAATTAACAAAACATCTGCACCCTCGAGTCTTTTCCAAAACTGCTTAAAACGAATCTCAAAACAGATCAGTAGTCCCAAACGCAGACCATCGACCTCAAAAAGCATGATCTCATCTTCAGAACCGGCACTAAAGTAGTCATGCTCACCACCAAACTTGAACAGTTTCACTTTGGCCTGCTGATGAACCACTTTGCCTTGATAAAAGACCTTTGCTATGTTGTAGAACTTTCCGTCTTGACGTTTCTCTATCATAGTAGCAACTATTATACGGGTTTGTGACAGCCCTAAAAAAGCTTCTGTAATACGTTCGCAAAAAGCTGCTGCAACAACAAAATGATCATAATCAAAATTGGTAACAGCAAGTTCAGGGGTAACAACAACAGCGTCAAGAGGGGTCTCTTTTATAATCGCGCAGAGTGAAGAGAGGTTCTCTTCATAACTATGGTTTTCACTTGTAAAGGCAAGTGAACAGAGCGGACGCTGTTTAAAAGTCGTCAAAATCCAGAGAGCCTTTAGAGTAGTTGGCTACGGTACCTTCGAAGAAGTTGGTCTTTTGGTCATTAAACGAAGCGAAATCATCCACCCATTTAATAGGGTTTTTAACATTATATATCGGCTCGAGTTTTACAGCACGTAGACGTTCATCCGCAAGGAACTGAATATACTGTTCAATGATCTCGTCTGTCAGACCAAGGATCTGCCCTTGTGTGATGTACTTACCCCAAGAGACCTCAAGTTTTACCGCTTCTCTAAACATCGCATAGACTTCGTCCAGTAGCTCTTGAGTGAAAAGCTCAGGATGTTCACGACGGATCGAATTAATAAGGTTTTGGAACAAAATAAGGTGGGTCACTTCATCACGCTGGATAAAACGGATCATCTGTGCAGAACCGAGCATCTTGCCTGAACGCGCCAAGGTGTAGAGGTAGGCAAATCCACTATAGAAGTAGAGACCTTCCAGGATCTGGTTTGCAAAACAGGCTTTTAAGAAGTTTTCTGAGGTTGGGTTCTCAGAAAGGACTTCATACTTTATGGCAATAGCATCATTTTTGGACTTCAACATCGCATCTTGACGCCACAGGTCGTAGATCTCTGCAGAGTTTTGAGAGATGGAGTCCACCATAACAGCGTAAGACTGAGAGTGCAGTGCCTCTTCAAATGACTGACGAACCAAAATAAGGTTGATCTCCGGTGCTGTGACATAAGGGTTCACATTGTCAATAAGGTTGTTAGTCTGCAGTGAGTCCATGAAAATAAGTTGTGAAAGGGTCTTGTCATACGCCGCTTTTTCACCCTCTGTCAGGTTTTTATAGTCATTGGTGTCACGGGTCATGTCGACCTCTTTAGGAAACCAAGTGTTGTTTAACATCACTTCCCACAAGTTATAAGCCCACTGGTACTTAATGTTGTTAAGTTCAAAAATACCCGTTGGGTTTCCACCAAAGATCTTACGATCATTTACATGCTCGTTAGATTCTGGATTGTAGATCTTTTTTCGGTTAATGGTTGTCATAATATCTGCCTGAATTGTGAATTCATAGTTGTAGTTTTAGATTATATCTAGCTACAAAAAAGTTAATGATTATGACCAAAATCATATTGATTCTTGTTGAAAAAAAGAAAAAATCTCTAACTATCATTTTTGCTTAATCATTGCACTTGTTCAATGGATTAATTATTGTTATGTATACTTCTGAGACAATTAATTAAGGATCTTGTAATGAATAATGCCGGCTTTTGGAAACGTTTTGTTGCTGTTATGATAGACGCCATCATCTTGGGACTACTTACCTTTTTATTGATGATGGGTGTGGGTATGGTTATCGGCGGTATGATGCACGATCCGGAGCTTATGTTTAAGTTCAGTCAGTTTGGGATGCTGATGGATGTCATCATGTTTTGGCTATATTTTGCCCTGCAAGAGAGTTCCCCCTTACAAGCAACCCTTGGTAAACGTCTCTTGGGTATCTACGTCACTGATGGCGATGGAGAGCGCCTGACCTTTGTCAGAGCAACCATACGCTACTTCTCCAAATACCTCTCTAGTATTTTTATGATCGGCTTTATCATGGCTGCCTTTACGAAAAACAAGCAGGGTCTGCATGATCTTATTGCGGATACTTTGGTGCTCAATCGCTAAAAGGTGTCCAGTAGTGGACTGCCTACCTTCGTAGCGTAAAAAAGTTGTTCCCCCCTTATCTCACTTCTTTATTTATCTGATAATGGGATTTTGAAACTCGATCTTGTTTAAATGCTACCTTGATATTTCAACTGTGGTGAACTGAACTTTTTCTCTCTGTCGCGTCAGAGAGATAGTTTTCAAGAAAAAGAGAGAGACGCTGTTGTTCAGAGGAAGATACTTTCAATCTTAAGTAGTTACTACACCGTTCTTTAAAGTGCTACGACTCCATCTGTTATTGTTGCGAATTTGTTTGAATTGGGATGAAAGCGGATGCTTTCACGTTAATCAATGCGTCACCGCTTGCTCTTCATCTCTAGCATCTGCAAGACCGAACGGAGTTTCATTTCTGCCGTGAAGAAAATGACACTGTCCGACCGTAGGGAGTTTGGCATTTTTAGGCAGAAATTAAACGCAGTGAGGGAAGTCGGTAGCTACCGATCCTGAAGCCCGCTAGAGGCGATTTTTCTGTTTATCTTTTTTTCGAGTAAAAAAGAGAAAGGGCAGCAAGATCAAGTTTATAAGCTCAAAGAAGTTTAAAAGCAAAAAGCAATAAAAGTAGATTCTGAATCAAGTTGACCAAAGGAAATGCCCTCGGGTGCATAATGACGAAGTTAAAAGTTCAAAGTGACAAAATATGATATCCCTAAGAAGAACAAGACAACTTTAAATTCTTAACACTTTTAGGTGAAATCCCCGCAAAACTTTCCATCTCAGGATGTTCATCAAAAGGAGCACGTGCCAAAGTCAACATATCATTCACTCCACTAAAGTCTCCTCGATTTGCCTTATCAATAGCATACTGCAACATATAGTTTTTCAAAACATACTTAGGATTGGTCGCTAACATCTGTTTGTGACGTTCTGCGATAGAACGCTCCTCTTTTTCCAAACGTTGGTCATAACGTTCTAACCACTCACTCAAAGGATCTTGCAACTCACATAGCGCTAACAAGGCTGTTTTATCACCATCATAGCGGCTTATGGTCCTAAAGAAGTAGGTGTAGTCGATCTGCTCTTGCTGCATAATACCAAAGAGCCAACGCAGTGTCGCCTCATCATCTTCATCCTCTGTTAGCAGACCTAACTTTTTACGCATAAAGGTCATGTAATACTCTTGATACAACTCTGCATACTTCTCTAAAGCTTTTTGCATCCGTTCGACATTGATAAGTGGAGAAAGGGCATGCATGAGCATACTCAGGTTCCACTGCGCCACAGCCGGTTGCTGAGCAAAGGCATAACGTCCCTGTGTGTCAGTATGATTACAGGTATAGTTAAAATCATAATCATCCAAGAAGGCAAAAGGACCATAGTCTATGGTCAAACCTGCCATTGACATGTTGTCGGTGTTCATCACACCATGGTTAAAGCCTACACCCTGCCATTTGGCAAGCAAGAGTGCTGTTCTGTCTACTAACTCCTCAAACATCAAGAAGTAAGCATCCTTTTTGCCTTTAAGATGAGTATAACTCTCACCTATGACGTAGTCAGCCAAGACTTCTAGTTTGTCATACTGCTTTTTGGCATAGAAGTACTCAAAGGTGCCAAAACGCACCCATGAAGTCGACATACGCAGAACTATAGCCCCTTTTTCCCAATGTTCTCTGGGCACATCATGGTCTGAACCTATCAATGCTAAAGCACGAGAGGTCGCAATATGCAACCCGCACATCGCCTCACTCATAAGGTACTCACGTATCGAAGAACGCAATACTGCACGACCATCACCTTGACGTGAATAAAGTGTTTGGCCAGCACCTTTTAACTGCAGATTCCAACCACTATCGCTTTTGCCCAAGTTAATGGCCCGTCCATCACCTAAACGCGGTACAAAGTGTCCAAACTGATGTCCTGCATAACACATGGCAAAAGGGCGACTTCCTTCCAGGTGAACCTCTCCATTGGTGAGTTTGGTCAAAAAACCTTCGTCATCTATCTCAACTCCCAGGATCTCAGCCGCATCAGGACTGTAACTTATGAGAAAAGGATTTTTGAGGGGACTAATGTCTGTTTTGTCATGAAACTCTTCCTCAAGTTCGAGGTAGGGCATACTCACTTTTAAATCTTGTAAATGCATCTTGAAGTTTTAGCAGAGGCTTTGTAAAAGCCTCTAATGTTTTAGAAAGTCATATATATATTAAGGGAAAAAGAAGATAAATAATATCTGTGTTCTTTAGCAAAAACTTAAAACTACAAGCATAACGAGTAGTAGGCTTTTCTACACAATAATTGAGATTTCTCATCTTTGACGTAGAGACTTTCTCTTGTTTAAATGCTGCCTCTATTGTTTAAATTGTGGCGAACCGAACTTTTTTTCTCTGTCGCGTCAGAGAAATAGTTTTCGAGAAAAAAAGAGAGACGCTGTTGTTGAGAGTGAGATACTCCCTGTCTAAAGCAAATGTATTACTGTCCTTTATACTGTTACGGCTCCAGTTGTTATTGCTGAGAGTTTGTTAAAACAAGGAAAAATCGAGTAGCTTTTACTTTTAATAATGTGTCAATTGAAAAGTTAGAAATATTATGGAAAAAAGTTGTAGCTTTGGTGTAAGTTGTGCCGGATGTGAACCCGGTAGCGCAGAAGAGCCAACAGCTCACTGCAGCGAATGACTAAATCGTGAGTCGTGCTAGTGTGCGTAGAGAGGTGAACTGGATCTGCCCCCTCGGGTATCGGTGCAAATTGCACCGAAGCAACTACTTTTTACTTTCTGTTGTGGCGCTTACGCTCAGACTCTGTAAGGTACACTTTACGAACACGAATGTTCTCAGGAGTCACTTCAAGAAGCTCATCATCTTCGATCCACTCAAGAGCACGCTCTAGAGAAAGATCACGTGGTGGAACAAGTTTGATCGCCTCATCTGCACCAGATGAACGAACGTTAGACTGTGCCTTACCTTTAATTGGGTTAACAGCAAGGTCATTTGAACGTGCATGCTCACCAACGATCATACCTTCGTAAACTTTAACCTGTGGTCCAATAAACAGAACACCACGATCTTGAAGACCGAAGAGGCTAAATGAAAGTGTTGTACCATTTTCCATAGAGACAAGTGCTCCATACTGACGAGACTCAACTTCACCAGAGAATGGACGGAACTCGATGAAAGAGTGGTTCATAACACCCTCACCTTTAGTGTCTGTCAAGAACTGACCACGGAAACCGATCAATGAACGTGCAGGAATCTCAAACTCAATACGCTGGAAACCAGAACCCATTGGGATCATAGACTTCATCTCTGCCTTACGCTTACCAAGACGCTCGATAACACCACCAGAAAGATCTTCAGGAACATCGATCACTAGATGTTCGAATGGCTCACACTTAACACCTTCGATCTCGCGTTGGATAACTTGTGGACGGCTAATACCGAACTCAAAACCTTCACGACGCATGTTCTCTGCAAGAACAGTAATCTGAAGTTCACCACGTCCGCTAACACGGAATTTACCCTCACCAATACGCTCAAACTTCATTGCAACGTTTGTTGTCATCTCAGACTCAAGACGTTCTTGGATCTTGTTAGATGTTACGTGTTTACCTTCTTGACCAGCAAGAGGAGAGTTGTTAACAGAGAAGATAACTGAAAGTGTTGGCTCTTCAACGTGCATTGGGTCTAGTGCAACAGGGTTAGCCGGGTCACAAACTGTGTCTCCAACGTCAACTGTCTCAAGACCGGCAAATGCAACGATGTCACCTGCTTCAGCCGTGTCGATCTCCATACGCTGAAGACCAAGGAAACCGATAAGCTTAGAGATCTTACCTTTTACAAGTTCGCCATCTGCTTTTGCAAGAAGAACATTGTCACCCTTAGAGATCTGACCATTAAAGATACGAGCAATACCGATCTTACCAACATAGTTGTCATAGTCTAGTGTAAATACCTGTGCCTGTGCCGAATTTTCACGGTCACCTTTAGGCTCTGGTACATCATTTAAGATCGCGTTAAAAAGACAAGTAAAGTCGCCATCTTCATCATCCATATCTTCTTTAGCGATTCCATCACGTGCTGCAGCGTAGATAACTTTAAAGTCTTGCTGCTCGTCAGTTGCACCCATGTCAGCAAAGAGGTCAAATACTTCATCAACAACACGGTCACATTCTGCTTCTGGTTTGTCGATCTTGTTAATAACAACGATAGGTGTGATTCCCATTGCAAGCATTTTCTTAACAACAAACTTAGTTTGTGGCATAACACCTTCGTAAGCATCAACAAGGATTAAGGCCCCATCAACCATCTTAAGTACACGCTCAACTTCACCACCGAAGTCAGCGTGACCCGGAGTGTCAATGATGTTGATCTTGTGATCACCATAACGGATCGCCGTGTTCTTAGAAAGAATCGTGATTCCACGCTCTTTTTCGATGTCGTTTGAATCCATAGCACGTTCGTCGTGCTGCTCGTGGTCTCCAAATGTACCTGACTGCTGAAGCAGTCCGTCTACTAGTGTTGTTTTACCGTGGTCAACGTGTGCGATTACGGCGATATTTCTAATTTTTTGCATCTTAATTCCTTGCATGTTTTCTGTCTTGTGATTAGACTTTTCATAGTCACTCAGATGAGTCTCTACAAAAAGCCTGATATCAGCAGATTTTTAATTTTCGCGATTATACCAAAAAAGTACTAAGAAAGGATTTTAATATAAAGATTAACTTAATTTTTGCAGTAATACTCTTAAAATGCAACAAGTACACTAAAAAATTTAGGGCACTTCTTAATCGAGTTGATGTATCATTGAGAGTAAAAAGGGACGTTAATGCTAAAGGGTTTGGTTGTTTTTATTTTGTTTCTCTCATATGGATATGCTCATGATAACTATTACTATAAAAACAACCGTAAAACAGAATTTCATCCGGCATCCAAACAGCATTCTAATATAAATTATTATCAAAATACCAAAGGCTATCTTTTTGGTGTCACTGACACTTTGATCATTAAACTAAAAGATGCACACTATCTTCCATCACTTCTTAATACCTTTGACCTCTCTCTTGATAAAGTGCTTGGAAATGATCTCTACCTTTTAAAGACAAGTGATAAAAATCTGACTATAGACACTGCCAACAGGTTACATGAACTGCCCTATATAGAGTATGCACATCCCAACTTTGTTAAACACAACATAAGAAGATAGCATGATCAAACAGCTCCTATTTTTGATAACACTTTTATCTTTTTTAGCATGTGACAAGGGCGACACCTCCACTGGTGATGACCACAAAAGTACTATTGATCCTGAACCATACGCCTATCAACAATGGTATCTTTACAAAATAGATAACTTCTTTTACGAACATGGTATTGACAAGGATGCCCACATACACACCAAAGACTTTTTAGACACTTATACAGGAAAAGGGGTGAAAGTAGCCGTTATAGATGACGGTTTGGATGTTGATCATGAAGATCTTAAAAATGCTGTCGTCTCCAGTTATGACATCACCACAAAGACCTCTGATGTATCTTACACAGATCCCAGAGCATACCATGGAACTGCCGTAACAGGTATCATCGCAGCCAGGGTCAATGACAAAGGGATCAAAGGTGTTGCCAGTGATGTCGAGATCATCTTCTTAAAATATAAAGAGGAGATGAGTGACAGTGAGACAATAGAACTTTTTAATAAAGCGGCTAGCTTTGGTGCTGATATCATTAACTGTAGTTGGGGCACTTATGATGTCTCTGAGAGTGTTAAAGAGAAGATCATAGACCTTGCAAATACAGGTAGAGAAGGTAAAGGCACTATCATCGTCTTTGCCAGTGGCAATGATGCCAGAGAGATGGGTAATGATGAGTCAGCTATCGCTGAGGTCATCGCAGTAGGTTCAACAGATAAAAAAAATCTACGCGCATGGTATAGTAACTATGGCAGTAACCTCGATGTAGTCGCACCCGGCGGTAATTTCGATACCGGCATCGCAACCCTGGACCCTATGGGAAGTGATGGCATAGCCTCACTCGATGAAGATTATCTTCTCTTTGATGACTTTAACACTTTTATAGGGACTTCGGCATCGGCACCTATTGTCAGCGGTGTCATCGCCTTAATGCTTGAAAAAGATCCCGACCTTACAAGAAAAGCCGTTGAAAATATTTTAAAGACGCACAGTGACAAGATCGGTCATCTCCCCTATGAAAACAACCGTAATGACTATTATGGCTCTGGCAAGATCAATGTCACGGAGATCCTAAAATAAGAGCATCAGAACCTGATGCCCTATAGCTACAACTAATTATTCCACTGATAGATATAGCGTACACATCCATTATGCGTACTTGCTTTGATCTGAAACTTATTGGTCTCAGTGGAACTTGCATATCCAAAAGCGGGTGCTGTAAATGTACCTGACTCTGATGCAGATGATGGATCTGTCGCCCTCCAACCAACGGAAACACGGTCTATAAGATCGACACTTCCCGCTGTTCCAAAATAACAAGCAACATCATATTTATCCATATCTAAGCCTATAAAATCATCAGCACCCCACTGTTCTACTGGGTTTGAACGACTAATCGTTGCACTCACGGCATACTCCGTACCAGGAACCAGTGTTGCAGGTGGCACACTCCATGAACCTGTAAAGGTCACACTCTCTGCATAATCCCAATTACAACCAGGATATACAACAGAGTTCGTTGCAGTTGCACTGCCACTTGAGAGATCAAGAGTATTATGATAACACCCAGGATTAGAATTGAGATGTTCCTCTGGATCTACATATATGATGGTCTCTGAAAGTGTCCAGGAACCCTCGCTAGAACTACCTCCACCACCTTCGACTTTGGAATAACTAAAGACCGCTACTTCAGAATAAAGAGCTTCCGGATCACTAGGATCCGAGTCTGCATAAGCATAGATTGTAGCGGAATCGCTCAACGTAATAGGCGCAGTGTACTCCTGCCACTCTCCACCATCAACACTATAGAAGATAACCCCTCCTTCTGGACTCGACAAGACAACATCTATACTCTCCGTAAACTCAGGATCCATAGGCGTTGCTGTCGGTGTCATCATTGTAGGGTCTTCATGTTCTACACAAGAACCCCCTATAAGGTCTTCATCACTTGCACACATAGTATAGGTAGCAGTTGCCTCCTCTGAGAGAATTTTTCTGCCATCTATCATGGCTGAAGCATACGCACTAAGTGATGTACTTTGTGTCAGATCAATAGGAGTGCTGTAAAGTTGTGGTGTTCCTCCATCGATCCTGTAATAGACAGCATAACCTTGTGGCTGGGTTATACTAACCGTGAGATGTTCCTTAAAGGCACTGCTTGAAGGATCAATAATAGGCTTCATCATCGTCGTGACCTCTGAAGTTGTCTGTTCTGAGACAGACGTACCCCAAGACCATTTAGCGCTGGATATATCCTTGTTATAAAGCACGGAACGAACTTTGATGATCTTGTTACTGTTGATGACCACCGGGGCATCTCCTATTTTCCAATAAGGGCTATGACTCTCTATGCTACCAGGATCAATATCGTACTGCGTTTCATTACTGTTGGCTACAGTGTAATAAAAATAGAGTTTCTCTTTCACCGCCTTACTTTCATCTGCATCAAAAGTAATATTTCTTACTTGTGGATCGCTGGCATCTTCTTTGACAATGACCTGAGGTTTTTTCAGCAGTTGTGACTTCCACTCTAAAACGGTTAAAGCACTTGTTCTAAAAAGGTTGACATACGCATCAGAATGATAGAAGTCTAAACTGCCTACCTTCACCATCCATCTGCCCTGAACGGCACCTGAAAGGGTCGTTACTACACTAACTTCTGCAGCAGAAACATCTTGTTCTGCCCCATTGACCACTACAAAACCGTTACGTATCAGACCATTTACAGCATTATCAAGTTTGACACCACTTTTGGTATAAACAAGCGTCAGCGGCATGTTGATCCTTAATATTTTGACATTCGGTATTGCCAAAAAACTTGGGAAAACATAGGCATGTGCTTCAGCTTGGACTTCTACTGTAACAGCATCTTTATCAAGACTTTTTGGTGTATATTTTAAGGTAGATTCAAAATCCTTAGTGTCAGTGGTGCTGTCATACTGAAAACGGATCTCCCCGGATCGCTCCATATAAGAACTGGCACTAATACTCCCCTTTAAAGAACCACTAACACCAAAAGTCACTACTGGAGCGACAGCTATACTGGTCTTAACCACTGCGGAGTAGGGATGTACGATCTCTATATCAAAGTCTGGTATCAGTTTCAGGTCTGCAGACCAATCCCTTGTCAGTTCACCTGAGACACTCACCTGCATGTTCGACTTAAAATAACCACTTTCAGCAAGAGTAAAATCAAACACATCTGCTGCAATCAAATTTTCATCATAATGGATCTTCATATAAGCACCCAGTCCCATCTCGATGTAACTGCCCTCTGTAGAGAAGGTGATCCCACCATTTTCATACGCTTTGCCAAGGTCTAGTCTTTCACTTTCATTACCTTCTACTGTGAAAGAGCAGTCTGCTGATGCAAAATCACAAGAGATAGAGCGCTGTCTGATAGGAATATGGTAACCTTTAGGAATATCCATACGCAAAACAATCTCATCGTCTACAACACCCCGTGCATTGGTTACAGGTTTTTCAAAAAGTGTAAAATGAAGCGGTTTAACATTGATATCGTCATAGATACCTTTGATCTTATGCGTAGCAATAGAGCGTTGAACAGAGCGTCTAATAGAGCTATTTTGAAGCTCTATGTTTAGCTTCCCGTAAACATCATTAATATTTTCTGCATTTGCGACCAAGATCTTTAACTCGCTGCTTTGCGAGATAACACCTGTGATCATTCCTATAAACGTATCATCTATAAAGAGAGGATTTCCTATATTTGAACTGCTGATTGAGGCGGTAGCATGAACTAAAAGATACCCCGTTTCACTACTATTATCCTCAACCACATCTGCCGTACTGAGTACCACTTTTTCTCTTGCAGTTGCATCTATTTCAACAACACTGTCAGCAGATGCTACTGTCTCTATAACCTGTTTTCCGGTTTCAGAGAGAAGTGCCGCTTCATCTATATCTGGAAAATCCATACCCGGATAAACTATGGGTGTGGTACCTGTACCCAGAGTGCCGCCTCCCCCACTATCGCTGCTACACCCATTAAAAGTCATCATTACCGCTAGAAATAAACTTATGATTTCTATAAATATTAATCGTTTCATAACTACCCCTTTTTTCTATATCTTTATAGAGTATATATAACAATTATAATCCAAAATAGCTATTTCCGCACTAAAGGTAGAAAAATCATCTTCTTTTTAGAAACTCTCCCAAAGGGGTAGATGGCATAGAGATTTTTTTTTGATCAAGCAGGTGCATCTAAACAGGATAGCTTTTTTGGTTTTATAGATACATATTAGTATATCTGCGTAGACTGTTTTTATAATGATGAAATGAAGAGGAAATTGATTAGATGAGATCGTATAATAAAAGTACAAAATGTACTCTTAACCGATCTTATAGTAAATAAGCCATCAAATAAAAGATCAACCAAACTTACCAGTGATGTACTCTTCTGTTAACTTCTCTGCAGGTGTGACAAAGAGCTCTTCCGTCTTACCAAGCTCAATGAGCTCACCAAGATACATAAAACCTGTATAGTCACTCACACGCGCCGCTTGTTGCATGTTATGCGTAACAATGACGATGGAGACCTTCTCTTTAAGTTCTGTTACCAGCTCCTCAATACCCTGAGTAGAGATAGGGTCAAGTGCAGAAGTCGGCTCATCAAAAAGCAAGATCTCAGGCTCGACGGCAATAGCACGGGCGATACACAGACGCTGCTGCTGACCACCGGAGAGACCGTTAGCATCATGTTTGAGACGGTCTTTGACCTCTTTCCAAATAGCGGCATCTGTCAAAGCTTTTTCAACACGGTCTTTGATCTCCGTTTTGTTTTTAATACCCTGAAGTTTCAGACCGTAAGCAACATTGTCCATGATACTCATAGGAAAAGCCGTAGGCTTTTGAAAGATCATACCGATGTTAATACGCAGGTCTATAAGGTCTTCTTTCGGATTTAGGATATTACGACCATTATAGATGATCTCACCCTCATACTTGTTACCCGGGTAGAGGTCATGCATACGGTTGATAGAGCGCAGTAGTGTTGACTTACCACAACCCGAAGGACCAATGAGTGCTGTGACCGAGTTTTTAGCGATCGGCATGCTGATCTCTTTAAGACTGGGTTCGTCTGCACTTGCATACGTAAATTGAAACTTTTTGATCTCGAGCGCTTTCTCTTCGCTTACCTTACAGATAGTTGCCATTATTTGCCTTTTTTCGTTAGTAGAACCAAACGGCCGATGATGTTCAGACCGAGAATAAACATAGATAAGATAAAGGCTGCGGCCCAACCAAGGCGCTGCCAATCCTCATAGGGACTTGTTGCATAATTATACATGGTTACAGTAAGCGAAGCCATAGGCTCCATCAGGTCTGTACTCATAAAGTTGTCGTTGAACGAGGTGAAGAGCAGGGGTGCTGTCTCACCTGCCACACGCGCTACACCAAGTAAGATACCTGTTAAAATACCTGCTTTGGCACCACGATAAACCACCTGAGTGATAACCTTATACTTCGGAGCACCCAGAGCAAACGCAGCCTCACGGAGTGTTGTAGGAACAAGGTGGAGCATGTCATCAGTGGTACGCAAGATGATCGGCAGCATGATGATGGTCAGTGCCACAATACCTGCCCACGCACTAAAGTGGCCCATAGGAACCACCATAATAGCGTAGACAAAAGAGCCCACAACGATACTTGGTGCCGACATCATAATGTCTGAGATGTCACGAATGGTTTCTGCCAGTTTTGACTTCTGACCATACTCACTCAAGTAAGTTCCTGCCAGGATCCCGAGTGGTACACCCACAAGAGTCGCAATCCCTACAATGATTAGCTGACCGACCAGTGCCTGTTTCAGACCACTCTCTTCATAACCCGGAGGCGCACCCTCGAACATAAAGATGTCCCAGTTGATCGCCTCGACACCATTACTCACCAAGATGTAAAGGATCCAAAAAAGAAAAAAGAGACCAATCGCCGCCGAAAGCGTCGAAAGACCCATAACGATACGGTTAATTAAAACACGTTTTTGTGTGGCTGTCATTATGATCTCCTTTTACGGCGTAAGAAGTAGAACTTCGCCACTGAGATGATGGTAAAACTGATGACCAACAAGATCAATGCAAGTTCAAAGAGACTTGAGAAGTAGAGGTCTGTGTCAGCTTCTGTAAACTCATTAGCCAGTGTAACCGGGATCGATGTAGCAGGTTTGGTAAGGTCCCAAGAGACCTTGTGAACATTACCCATAACAAAAGTGACTGCCATGGTCTCACCGATAGCACGACCAAGAGCCAAGATAAGCGCACCGATGATACCTGCCTTAGAGTAAGGGATCACGATGTCTCTGACAACATCCCATTTCGTCCCACCCAGTGCATATGCTGACTCTTTTAAGATGTCTGGCGTGGTGTTCATCGCATCACGTGTGACCGCTGCCATAAACGGCAAGATCATAATAGCAAGAACAATACCTGCTGTGAGCATACCAATACCGATGCCCCCAAAGAGATCACGAACAATAGGCACAAAGTAAAAAAGGCCCCACATACCGTAGATAACCGAAGGGATCGCCGCTAGAAGTTCTATGGAAACACCAACCGGTGCCTTGAGCTTTTCATGAGCGATCTCGCTCAGGAAGATCGCAACACCTATCGCTACAGGAACCGCCAAGACCATCGCCAAGAAGGTCGAGATAACCGAACCCATAATGGCCGCAAAAGCACCAAACTTCTCTAAGTTAGGTGCCCATTTGGACTCTGTTACAAAGTCAATACCAAAGGTCTGCATAGAGAGCAAAGACTCTTGAAACAGTACCGTAAAAATCCACGCCGTGATAAACAGCACCGTAATTGCGATGAGACGGGTAGAGTTGGCAAAGATGTTATCTATGATTTTTGTCATCGAACCCACTTCTTTTCATTTTTTAGCCATAGCGATGGCTTTTTAGTAAGCGGATTTTAGAATAGTTTGGTTACAAGAAGGTTACATTTGGCTATAAAGTCCCTAAAACAGGGCTATTGATGCACTTCATTTATATACTGTTTTAACCAGAGCAGCGCCTCTTCTTTTGTTGAAAAAAGTGTATCCATCTGTGCTTCATAGGCTGCATCAAGTATCACTTTAAATTGCTTTGATGGTGTAAGACCCGCCTTAACAAGGTCACGTCCTTGAAGGAGTGCGGGTAGCGGCTTTTGCATCACACTAAGCTCTTTCGCGCGTTGTATTAACCACTCGCCTGCCGCAAACTCACCGCTTCTCGCTTCTGGCGTTGTACGTCCTAAGTAATCGGCTTTTGCAAGAAGTACAAGTTCACTGATATTAACCTGATTGGCAAGCCGACGGATAGCTGCTGCCTTTGCTCCCTGTTTATAAAACTGCATGGGCTTAAGATGATGTTTTACTAAGGGTAAGATCTTCTCTACAAGGGCTTTCTCATCACTTAAGCGTTCTAAAAAATGCTCCGTTAAGGGAATTCCTGTGTTTTCATGACCTATCGCTCGGATACGTCCATCTATCTTTTTTGTGGTATTACTCTTTCCCAGGTCATGACAAAGTGCTGCTAATGAGAGGTAAAGATTCTCTTCTTTATCATCGCTATGGAGCCTGCTCATCACATCCACTACCATCAAGGTGTGTATCCAAACATCTCCCTCAGGATGATAAATTGGGTCTTGAGGAACTCCTTGTAGTGCCAATAATTCAGGGAAATAAGGCAACATGCCAAAAACATCCAAGACCCTAAAACCCTGTGAAGGTCGCCTGCTTTTGAGTAACAGTTTTTTAAACTCCTCAAACACCCGCTCTTTTGGAAGCTCCTCTAACATCTTCTCTGCCACCATCTTCCGTGCTAATGTGATGAGTGCCTCGGTTGGTTGCAGATCAAACCTGGCTGCAAACTGTACCGCACGGTAAAGGCGTAAGGGGTCTTCGACAAAGGTCTCTGCATCAACAAAAGCAAGTCGTCTTTCACGAAGGTCTTTTTGGCCGTTAAAAGGGTCGAGCAGCTCTTTACTGCTTAGATCATATCCCATGGCATTGAAAGTAAAATCACGACGTGAAGCTGCCTTTTTAAAGCTCAATGAGCCATCCAAGATAACATCAAAACCTTTGTGGCCTTGCGCTACCTTCTGTTCCGTTCTTGGAATCGAGAAGTCAACCTCTATGGCATCTAGCTGCAGTTTTACAACGCCAAAGCTTTTTCCCACCACATTAACCTTGCCAAAAGGCGCGAGGAGTGTTTCCAAGGCTTCTAGATCTTTAATACCAAACAGTTCAATATCAATATCTTTTGAGGGGAGTCCTAGAATAGCATCGCGTACAAAACCACCTACAACAACAGGTCTAAGACCCTTGTTTAGAAGTGTTTTAATAATAGGTAGTAAAGAAGAGGGAAGCTGTATCATCTCTGTATTTTAGCGCAGAAATCCTATTTGCAAGCACCTTTTGTCATCTTCTTCACAGAGAAACCAAACAGAGAGCCTTCCCCCACTTTGCTCTCAATAATCAAAGACGACTCATGCAGTTTCAAGATGTAGCTTACGATTGCCAGTCCCAGTCCCATAGAGTTATCCCAGGTGTTTTTATGGACACGATAGAATTTTGAAGCTACCTTGTCAAGGTCTGCTTCGCTGATACCCATCCCTTTGTCTATCACCATCAATTTATTGTCAGCCAAGGAGATAATGACATCATCTTCAGAGTATTTTAAAGCATTATCCACAAGATTGGTCAAGACATTGTCCAACATATCTTTGTCCGCCAAGACCATGCACTCTTCACCATGAAACTTTATCTCTCTATCGCGATACTTGGTAGAGAGATTTAGAACAACATCTTCTATAAGATCCACTAAGTTAAACTTCATCAGATGAATACTCAAGTCATTGTTTTCCAACTTGACAGAGAGGGCCAACCTATCGATCATGTAGGCGATCTTACGCGCATTTGAGAGGATCTTGTCTAGAAACCGTACCCGTATTTTAGGGTTGACGTCGGGATCATCCAAGAGGGTGTCAGCATACCCCATGATAGAAGCAAGAGGATTTTTAAACTCATGCGAGATGGCAGAGAGGATGTCGTTTCGCTGTTTGTTGACCAGACGTAGTTTGGCCGTGTATTTACGCTTCTGTTTGTCACGAGTAGCCAGCTTTTTAGCCAAATCTTTGAGGTTCAGTGCGATCTGCAAAAACTCTTGAAAATATTCTGTTTTTATCACAGCTTTATAGTTTTTGTTGGAGATCTCACCCAAATAGTCCACAATCTGCTCAATATCATAACGTACACGTTTACTCATCTGATAGGCTGCGATCAGACCTAAGACCATAAAGATCATAAAGATAAAGATAAGACGAGACCATAGGGTATAAAAGTTTGACATAATGGTGTTGAGTGGTGTCGCTAAACGAATATAAATGACCTTGTCATCCACCAAGATCTTCTTGGCAACGTACAGATAGTGCACATGTGTTGTCACTGAGTAGCGGTTATCCACACCAAGACCATCTCGACGCGCCTGCATCACCTCATAACGGTTTGCATGATTTTCCATAATGAACTTGTCACTGTTACTGTCAGCCAAAACCGTGCCATCTTCAGCCACAAAGGTAACCCTGTCCTGTATCGCTGCATGTGTATTTGCTGCAATGCGATCAAGGTCACTGATGTGAAAAGGCTGCATCTGCATCAGCGTAATACTATGTTCAAGCTGTTCTGTGTTTTCAGAGATGACAAACGATTTTAGGGTGTAGTAACTCACCAAAGAAGAGACGATAAGCGTGGCCATAAACAGACCAACAATATTGGCAAAAAAGAAGTGGTGGAGTTTTAACACAGGGTGTAACCCACCCCACGCACTGTTTTGATGTACTCTTTACTTTTGTCAGCGTCTATCTTCTCTTTTAAGCGGTTAATCGCCACGTTGACAGTACGGTCTTGATAGATAGCATCTCCGCCCCAGACATGTTCAAGCAGATAATCACGGTCAAGTACGATGTTTTGGTTGGAGATAAGGGTGTGAAGCAGGTCAAACTCAAGTTTGGTAAGTTCGATGTTATTGCCCTCTATAAAAAGTTCACGAGAGCCAAGGTCCAAGATAATATCTCTATAGACCACTTTACCCTCAGTTTTGTCTTTTTGTGTACGCTTGAGAATGGCTTTAAGACGCAGGATCAACTCTTTCATGTTAAAAGGCTTGGTAATGTAGTCATCACCCCCACGCTCAAAACCCTCTTCTATGTCACTCTCTTTGTTTTTTGCCGTCAGGTAGATCACTGGTGTCTCAACACCGATCTCACGCATCTGTCCTACAAACTCGCTCCCCTCCACACCAGGAAGGTTACGGTCCATAATAAGCAGGTCAACATCTTCTTCTTCTAAAAGTTGGGAGACATTTTTGGTACTTGTAAAGCCCATAGTGTCGAAGCCCTCTTTTTCAAGGTTGTACTCGATAAGTTCTAAAATATCCTCTTCGTCTTCAACGATTACTATAAATGCACCCATCTTTCACCCCTTGATAAAAACTAGTAGACCTTGATCTCTCCACCTTTGGCAGCATACAGAAGAAGGTTAGCAATGTTCACGGCACGGTCACATGCACGCTCTAGCTTACGTAGTGTACCAAGTATACGAACGTACTCAACTGAAAGCTCTTGTTCACCCATGATCTGTGTCATGATCTCTTTTTCTAAAATGCTAAAGAGATCATCATTTTTACTCTCTTCAACCATAACTTTACGATAAAGGTCTTCAACATTACACTCCCCAGGCTTCTTGAAACACTCTTCAATGTAGGTCATCGCGTTTAATGAAGTTGTATGCAGCTTAATAACGATGTCATCAAATGGTGCCAGATTACACTCACCTTCACAGTGTTCACGCATACGTCTGGCATACTTTTTACTGCCTTCAGCAATACGTAGTAATTCATTGGTCAACTTCAAATAAGCAACAAGCATACGAAGTTCCTGCGCCTCTGGACCAAAGAGTGCAAAAGTCTTCACAATTTCATTATCAATCGTGTTTGCTTCTACATCAATTGATTTTAAAATGTTTCGTACTGAATCATACGCAGTATTGTCATGATTTTTGTAAGCATCCAACGTTACTTGGTTCGCTTCAACCACCTGTCCCATAAGCTCTGCAATCAAACTTTGTATCTCTTTGACCTTCTGATCATACTTTGGTAGCATAATGCTCCTTGTCTACTTTTGTTTATATTTTCGATTATTGCCGCGATTGTATCAGGGCTATGTAACAAAATGGTTACAGAGCCTCTACACACTGTAATACCTCAGTGTTTTTGTCCAACTATTATGGCACAAAAGGATTCAAAATGCGAAATGGTTTGTTACGAGATCTTGGGAAAAAGAGTGTCAAGGCTTATATGAAGTTTGTTGCTAAGGTTCATCGGTATGAGAAGGAATTAAAGAGCAAAAATTAGCCTGAAATTGTTATACAAGACAAAATAAAATAGTTTGTCCATCGTAAGCATTTTTTTAAGTTGGATGAGTTTTCTCTTGTTTAGTTACTACCTACGTAGTTTATGTTGTGGCGAACCGAACTTTTCTTCTCTGTCGCGTCAGAGAAGTAATTTTCGAGAAAAGAAGAGAGACGCTGTTGTTGAGAATAAGAAGCTTATCGTCTATATCGTTTTTATATTGTTACCGCTCCCGTTGTTTATGCTGAGTCAAAAAGATCAGTGCCAACAGCGCAATGCAGGGAGGCACTGAATGCCGAGTCGTAGAAAAGGAGGAAAGGTGAAGATTTAAAGTTTGAAAAAGTCTAAGAACAAAGAGCAACAAGGAGTAGGCTCCGAATCAGGTTCGGAGTGACGGTTTATAACATCAGAAAAAGAGCATAAAAAAGGTCGTTTTTACGACATAATCCCCTCAATAATAAAGAAAACAGTAGCCGAAAGTACTGCAGCAGCAGGTACCGTAATAACCCATGCTGCTACAATTTTCATAATAGCACTACGCTTCACATACTTCGATTTTTTAGCACGCTTAAGATGCTTCTTCTCAGACTCGATCCTAGTCTCTTCCTCCGCGATCAAAGCCTTTAAAACGTCAATACGTTTACGCTCTTCATCACTCTTGACACTTTTGGCCTTAAGCTCTTTAAGCTCCATCTTGTGTGTCTTCTTCTGCTGCTTGTCTTCAGCCAATTGCTGCTCTTCAGCCTCGATGCGCTCTTGTTCAGTTGTGTCTGAAAGATACTCTCTTAAAAAACCGACACCGAAGATACCACCAATAGCAATGTGTGTAGAACTGACCGGAAGACCCAGTTGTGAGGCGATAATAACCGTAATTGCAGCAGCCATCGCTACAGAGTAAGCACGGATCTGATTAAGCTCAGTAATCTCACTACCAACTGTTTTGATAAGCTTGGGACCATAAAGTGCCAAACCAAGAGAGATACCAATAGCACCTACCAACATCACCCAGATAGGGATAGAGGCTTTAGAAGAGATACCGGCACTTTGAACCGCATCAGCAACTGCTGCTAATGGCCCAATCGCGTTGGCCACATCATTGGCACCGTGAGCAAAACTCAACAATGCTGCTGCAAAGATGAGTGGAATCGTAAAGAGAGAATTGGCATCTTTCGCTGAATTGCTGAGTTTGAGAGAAGCTTTTTTAACCATCGGCTTAACAATGACATAAGTAATAATCGCCGTCACAAAACCAATGACAAGACCTTCTGTCAATGTTGGTTTTTTAGTCATCTCGACAGCTACAGGAGAGATGCTGTTAAAGGTGTCTACAATGCTTGGCCAGATCTTTTTAAGACCTTTCAGTGTCAAGTAAGTCGCAAATGCAAAACTCATCAAAGAGACATAGATAGGTACCATCTTGTTCATTGCGGCCAGACGGTCCTCTTTATAGAGAATGCTCTTTTTAATGGTAAAAAGGAAAATAGCCGCGATAATACCGCCTAAAGCAGGAGAGATGATCCATGAAGCTACGATCTTACCCATAGTACCCCAGGCCACGATTCCAAAACCGGCAGCAGCGATACCGCCACCCATGACACCCCCTACAATAGAGTGTGTTGTCGAGACCGGTGCACCCACTTTAGTCGCGATATTGAGCCACATACCGCCCGCTAAAAGCGCCGCTGTCATAGCCCAGATAAACTGTGTGACATCTACGAACTGAGAAGGATCGATGATCCCTTTTTTGATGGTACTGACGACATCACCACCCGCAATAAGGGCTCCGGAAGCCTCAAAAATCGCTGCTATCAAAATAGCACCGCCCATGGTCAATGCTTTGGATCCTACGGCAGGTCCTACATTGTTAGCCACATCGTTGGCACCGATGTTGAGGGCCATATAGGCACCAAAAAGAGCTGCAATCGCTAAAAATGCCTGGTTTTGAGCCCCTGCATTGATACCAAATGCGTACCATAATACCAGTGCCATAAAGGCAAAAGCCATTCCCAAACGTAAAAAGTCACCTTGGTTGCTTTTTAACGCTTTCTTTTCCATTTTTTCGACCGTGTGGATATCCATTTTAAACCTTCGTGTGTAACATTTTGGTTACAGATGCGAAATTATAACATTTTGCAGATAGCTTTTAGACTAACTTCTTACCATTTTAGAACTGTCTATCTCAATAACAGTATGAACGTTTCCACGAGGCTCATAATCAGCCACTACTTTCATATATTTTGGTTTTAGTTTACGCTCTAGAATCTCATAGATCTCATTGGCGCTGTTTTCATGTGAGACATGTTTGTCTCTAAAAGAGTTGATATAAAGTTTTATAGCTTTTAACTCTACTACAAATTCATCCGGTGTATATTCAATGTAGATCGTTGCAAAATCTGGATAACCGCTACGGGGACAAAGACAGGTAAACTCGGGGAGTGTCATCTTGATAAGATAGTCTCTTTTATGTACATTGGGCCAGATCTCCAGATCTTTTTCAACATCAAATGCTGCTACGATTTTTTCGCCATATTTCACTATAAACCTCTTTTTACTTTAATTTTTCGATCTCTTCTAAGGCTGCAATCTTGCCTAAAAAATTGCCTTGTACAAAGTCAATGCCCAAAGATTTTACTACCCTCTCTTTTTTTGCATCTTCAATCATACGTATCCAACTTCTGAGACCAAGCCCCTGGGCTATAACATTAAGCCCTTTGACTATACTCTGATACTCTGGTTCATCAATATGTTTTCCATAAGAGATATCAAAACGTAAAACATCTATTTTAAGATCTTTTAAAAAGGAGATACTACTTTTAAAAGCCCCAAAATTATCCAAGGCTATAAATATACCCAGACGTCTATAAGCCTGTAGACGTTCGTTATAACGTTTAGGGTGGTCATAATAGTCATTTTCACTCAAAACAAACATAATACGTCCACGTGCAGATTCATTGTTACTTAACAGTGTCAAGGCACGCTCTAAAAAGATGTTGTTTCTCACCGAAGCAGGGGAGAGAGAGAAGGCAAGAATGAAGTTATGAGATACATTTTCTGAGATCTTTACCACTTTTTCCAAGATCATCTCGTCAAAGGTACGTCTTAAACCCAAACGGTTGATGACCGGCATAAATTTGTTTTGATGAATGATCTTACCCTCATCGTTGATCAGTTTTACACTTGCCTCCAACATACTTGCCACACCCTTCTCTTCAACGATCTGAAACATTAAAGAGAATGACTGTTGATCTACCGCTTTGATAACAGAAGATTCCAAAGCAGTAGGATCGATCTCCTCTTCCTCTTCAACATTTTGTATATTGACCATTTTCTCTTCTGCAATATCAAAGAGATGGGTGGTGATCTGGTCTATATCTTTTGAGTAAGAGGTATCTGTGATGGCAGAAACCAAACTGATCTCTATCTCATCAATGGTACGGTTTTGAAACTTTAGACACATCAGGTCTAACATATTTTGGTAAAGCTCTTTTTCTCCAGGTAGACCAATCAAAAAGTCAGAACCTTTATAATGACCTATGGGAAAACGTTCGATCTCTTTCTCTTTTAAAAAGTCACCAATCCACTGTCCCACTTCATACAGGACTTTGTCCCCTTTTTTAACACCATACTTAATGTTGATATCCGTCAGATTGCGAACAGAGACTAAGATAATACTATAGCTGCCTCTGCTGATCTGTTTTTTAAAATAGCTGTTGAGATACTCTCTTGAAAACGTATGGGTGATGGGATCTGTTATACGTTCTTCTTGACCTTGATAGATAAGATAAAAGATGTAGTAGATCATCACTGCAAATACAGAGAGAACGATCACAAAATAGTAAGTAGGAATAACCTCTTGTTCTATAGAAAAAAAGCTAAGAGAGACGATCAGAAAAAGAATCAGTATAGGCAAGCCCATTCTTAGTGCAAGTCTAAAACGCTGGGTCCGTTCTTTCTCCTCTGGTAAAAGCATAAAAGCTTAGACGTCCAGGTGTTTTACATCTTTGGCATGGGTTTCAATGTAATTACGACGTGGTTCAACCTCGTCACCCATAAAGAGTGTAAAGGCTTCACTTGCAGCCTCTGCATCTTCGATGTTGACACGAAGAAGCACACGGTTTTCAGGAGTCATCGTTGTTTCCCAAAGTTGCTCAGGATTCATCTCACCAAGACCTTTGTAACGCTGGATATAAGAGCCTTTTCTAGCAAACTCTTTGACCTCTTCAAGAATCTCAATAACATCACCTTCTAAGGCAATATCCCACTCTTTGATCTTCTCATAGACATACATTGCTTCAGTAAAGTGTGGTGCTGTAAAAAGTTCATCATTGACTTTAAGCTCCTCCATACCATCTTCTGTCTGTACAAAAAGGTGTATCTCTTCATCTGTAACCAGTTTAGAAAGAATGTTATTACCACGTTCCTTTAAAAACTTCTCGATCTCTGTCATCATGTTTTCAGAGTTCATCCCTACAATATCTGGGTTCTCTATAAAGTGACGGATCAAAGATACAAGTGCATAACGACGCTCTAACGCATTAAGTGAGCCTTGATAGTGATCAACCATCTTGAAAAATGAAACCAAATCATTATGACCAACACCCTCAACCTCAATAGACTCTATACCGTTGTCAATAAGGAAGGTGTTCATCTCTGAGTCATCTTTAAAATAAATCTCTTTTTTACCTTTTTTGTAACGATAAAGTGGTGGCTGTGCCAGATACAGGTAGCCATTTTCCACAATCTTTGGAAGATAACGAAAGAAGAATGTCAGTAAAAGAGTCTGAATATGAGAACCATCAACGTCCGCATCGGTCATAATAATGACTTTGTGATAACGTATCTTCTCTTCATTAAACTCTTCACCAATACCACAGCCAAGAGCGGTGATCATATTAGTGATCTCTTCAGACTTTAATATCTTGTCAAGACGCGCTTTTTCAACATTAAGGATCTTACCTTTAAGTGGCAAAATAGCCTGGAAAACACGGTCACGACCCTGCTTGGCAGAACCACCCGCAGAGTCGCCCTCCACCAGGTAGATCTCAGAGATCGTCGCATCTTTACTTTGACAATCTGCCAATTTACCCGGTAGTGTACCAACACTCATAGAGTCTTTACGACGTGTAAGATCACGCGCTTTTTTCGCCGCTTCACGACCTTTAGCTGCTAATAATGCTTTTTGAACAATGGCTCGTGCTTCGTTAGGGTTCTCTTCAAAATACTTGCCCAGTTTTTCATAACTCAGTTTCTGAACAAGTGGACGCACATAGGTGTTACCAAGCTTGCCTTTTGTCTGACCTTCAAATTGTGGTTCAGGCACACGTACAGAGACAATACAGATCATTCCTTCTTTAACATCATCACCACTAATTGAGACATCTTTCTCTTTAGCATTACCGTTGTTCTTGTTGTAAGTAGAGATAACACGTGTTAAACCTGCTCTAAAGCCTGCCTCATGTGTACCACCATTTGGGGTACGAATGTTGTTAACAAATGAGTAAAGTTTCTCTTCGTAGGCATCGTTATACATAAAAGCAATGTCAACTTCAATATCTTCAATGGCTTCACTGAAACTGTATGGCGAGGCTACCTGCTCACGTTTGTTAAGGTCTTGAACATACTGAAGGATTCCACCTTCAAAATGATAAGTTTCTTCAACATTAGTTCGCTCGTCTTTAAAGATAATTTTGATCTGTGGATTAAGATAGGCTAACTCTTTAAAACGTTTTGCCAAATAGTCATATTCAAAAATAATAGTTTCTGTAAAAATAGTAGGATCAGCTTTAAACTCAATTGTCGTTCCATGTTTACGTGTATTACCTATGACTTCAAGAGGTGCAGTAGGAATACCCTCTTTAAAGTTTTGCTCATGGATCTGACCATCACGATGTATGGTCATCTTAAGATCACCAGACAAGGCATTAACTACAGAAACACCCACCCCATGAAGACCCCCAGAAACTTTATAAGTATCTTTGTCAAACTTACCACCGGCATGAAGAACAGTTAAAACAACAGTTGCAGCGGAGACATTTTCAGTCGGGTGCATATCAGTAGGGATACCACGACCATTGTCAGAGACTTTACAAGTACCGTCTTTAGTCAATGTCACTTTGATAGTGTCACAATATCCTGCCATCGCCTCATCAATAGAGTTGTCGATCACTTCGTATACCAAGTGATGCAGACCACGATGACCTGTGTCACCAATGTACATTCCTGGACGTTTTCTAACTGCTTCTAGTCCCTTAAGGACTTTAATATTACTTGCACCGTAATTCTGTTCTGACATGCCTACTCCATTGCTTTTTCAATATATGTTGATATTATGAAAAAAATTGCTTTAATATTAACGTAAATAAGCCTAAAAAGCGATTAAATGATTATTTTGATATTTGGGTTGGATTGAAGTAAAAATGAATGTGAGAAGGTATTTGTGCTTTAAAAAATATCTCAAGTCAAAATTGTACTTTTAACTTGAGGTAAAAAAATTTAAATGACGATTGGCATGACGATTGTTTTGAAATTTTCATCAGACAAGACAAAAGGCATATTGGCTTCATTTAGACCAATAGCAAATTCACTATTTTTAGTTTGAGCAATAAAATCTAAAATATAGCGGCTATTGACTGCCAACATAAATGGACTTTCAAAACCTGTAGAAAACTCTATCTCTGTTTTTGCTTCGATGTTATCATCACTAAGGGATTCAAACTCTATTGAATTTGAAGTAAACGTCATTTTCAGATCAGTAGAAATGGTAGTGATCTGTTTAATAGCATCTATCATTTGTGCTTTTGGTAACATTAACGATGTTTTTATCTCTTTAGGAATAATACGTGTGTAATCTGGGAATTTTCCATTAATAAGCTTGGTAAAGAAAAGATATTGGTTGGACTTGATTATAAGATAAGTCTCATCATAATAGATCTCAATGTTGTTAAAAAAGAGTTTTTGTATCTCTATGATCGCTTTTTTAGGAACGATCAAGTTAAGCTCTTTTTCATTGGTATTGTTAATATTTACAATAGCTAAACGACGTGTGTCTGTTGAGACAAAGTTAATACCATTTAATTTTATATCAATAAGAGCACCATTAAGTTCAAATTTTGGATTGTTAATGTCTGTAGAGGGTGTGATCTTTTTAAGAGACTCTACCATAAGTTGTGCATCGATCTCAATACGTGACTTATCTTGATAGGCTGGAAACGAAGGATATTCATTAGCATTAAAAGTAGGCAGTTTAAAGTTAGAACGTCCTTGTTGAATATGCAAGTCATTTTGAACGGACTCAAGTACTACTTCACCATCTTTTAAAATACGAATGATATCAAGCAGTTTTTTACCATTAGCAGTAATAGAGCCACTCATCTCAACAGAGACTTGATCACTCTCTATAACAATACCAACTTCATAGTCAGTAGCTTTGACTACAAGTTTGTTACCTTGGACTTCAAATGAGACATGAGAGGTGATCTGTGAAGTATCTTTTTTTTCAAGAAAAGGTTGTACATGGATAAGTATATTTTCAAGAACAGATTTGGTAATAGCGATTCTCATCGAAATTCCTTTTTATATAATAAATTTTTAGTAATAGTAATATACCCCTGTGTAAAGGTGAATACTATCGGTTTAGCCCTATATCAAGGGCTTATATGATGTGAATAAGTGTTAAGACTCTATTCACATGAATTCACTTCTTAGATTATATCTTTTTTTTAGAAGAGTTCCAACAAGATAAAACACGCTTTTTGGAGTATAGAGTGTTTAATCTTGGGTAGAGGTGGAAATTTTGTTAGTCAACTCATCGATCTTGACCTTAAAATCTTCATCATTTTTAAGAAGTTCATTGATTTTTTTCATGGTGTGACTGACAGCGGTGTGATCTTTCATTCCAAAGTATTTGGCTAATTCAGGCATAGACATTGGTGTCAATTCACGAGCAAGATAGATCGCAATACGACGGGTATAGACGATGTTACGACTGCGATTTTTAGATTTAATCTCTGAGGGTTTGACATTGAGCTCTTTAGCCACTGTAGTCATAATAAAGTCTATGGAGATATTGTCGCGTTTTTCCTGAAGGGTCTCTTTAAGCACATTCTGGGCGAATTCTATGGTAATCGGTTGGTGCATAAGTTGTGCGTAGGCGTGAAGTTTAGAGAGTATACCCTCTATTTCACGTACATTAGAGTCGATGATAGTGGCGATGTATTTAACAACATCATTGTCAATGTTAATACGGTTGATCTCACACTTTTTTTGGATAATAGCAATTTTGGTCTCAAGTTCGGGAGGCTGTATGTCTGCTACCAATCCCCATTCAAAACGGCTTTTGAGACGATCTTCAAGACCTGCGATCTGTTTAGGTTTTTTATCTGCGGTCATAATGATCTGTTTATGCTCGTTACGCAAAGCTTCAAAAGTATGAAAAAATTCCTCTTGGGTCTGTACCTTGTTGCTTAAAAACTGTATATCATCGATAAGCAGGACATCACATTTTCGGTACTTGTCTTTAAAACGGTCCATAGTCTTGTTACGCATGTGAGCGGTAAAGTCATTTAAGAACTGCTCCACAGAGGTGTAGATAACACTTTTACCCTGATGTTGGAGTACATTACCCACTGCTTGCATAAGGTGAGTCTTACCAAGACCAACACCACCATAGATGAAAAGTGGATTATAGAGTTCACCAGGTTTTTCACTGACACTTTTAGCAGCAGAGTAGGCAAACTGGTTGGAAGAACCAGGTACATAGTTTTCAAAAGTATAAGAGGGATTCAAAAGAGAATGTTGTACTTTTTCAGCAGTGACTTGGGACTTTATAGGCATTGATCTCGACTTTTCAGACTTTAAAGCAATACTGACCAAGGTTTTAGTTCCTGTTTTTACCTCAAAAAGGTGGGCGATCTTTTCAGAAAACTTTCTTTTGATATAGTTGGCTATAAGTGCATTGGGTGCATGATAGACAGCATAATTACTTTTGGATTCTGAAGTAGAGAACTGAAGCTGTTTAATATAGCGATTATAATCGATCTCCGATATCTCATCTTTTAACTTAAGTAAAATTTCTTGACCGATATTCATGGTCGCTCCTCTAAAGTTATTCACAGTGAATAAGTAGTGAAATAGTATGTGAATAATACACTATCTTTCCTATATTGCGCTAAAAGAGGGTGTGAATAAAAGTTATTCACATCGTGAATAACTTTTATAATCTCTTTTTTAAAAGTGATTTTGGCTAGATAACTGTTTGTTGATATAGGAAGGAAAAAATATATTTATAATATAATTTTTTAAAGTGTGAGCGTTATTGTTTTGGTGTTAAATCACTCTAAATAGACTTCTACATTTTGTTTTTATTATAAAAGTTAAAAATGATCGTCTAACCAAGAAGAGATCTCAGAAAAATAACGATCTATGACATCATCAGATGACAAAACAATATCATGAACTGCATCTTTTACAGAGACCATAGTGAGATCTTGATAGATCATCTCTCCGAAATGCACGATATCTTTCACATTCAAAACTGCATCGGTTTGTTGCATCTCTTCACTCCAACTCTTTTTAAAGTAAGATCGTTCTGAGTGCAAGATCAGAGTAGGGAGCTTCTCTATAGTTCCTATGTAAATATCTTCTTGGGCATGTAAAATAGCCCGGATCCAACCAAAATAACTCTCAAAAGAGGGGATCGGTTTATAAACAAGATTAAAATCCCATCGTCCTTTGTAATCCTTGTGTAAACTCTCTGTATAAAGTGCAGGTAGTTTTGTGAATTTGAGAAAAGGAAAAACACTTCCTATAGGTGCTACCATAGTAAGAAGCCTCTTTGCTGTGTCACTGGCGTTAAAAGCAAAAAATGGGCTGTTTAAAATAGCTGCTGAGACAAGCTTTTTGTCTTGGGAATGTAGAAGATAGTGTGTAGCGATAAGTCCACCTGTTGAGTGACCGTGAAGTATGATGTTTTTATGATCTTTGCTCTTGGCTTTTTTAAGTACAAAAGTGAGCTCCTCGTAATATTCACGTATGTCTTTACAGAAATTTTCATGTTGATGTGTCTGTATAGAACTGCCATACTTGCGTAATTCAAGTGCATAAAAACTGATGCCCTTGTCTATAAAAAAATCAGCCAGATGTCTCTGGAAAAAATAGTCCATGTAGCCATGAACATAGACTACAGCAGTTTTGGCATCTTTGAGCTCGTAAAAATCAACCTTGGCAGAGACTTTGCCTTCATAATCATCATTAAGAGCAATAGGTAAAGAATCTAATTTGTATTTAGGATTCTGTTGCGTATAGTTCATTATATCTGCCTTTTAATAGCAAAAATTATAACACAAGGGATATTAGCAGTTAACGTGAATATATATGATATTTTGAAAATCATTAAAAGCAATTATTTCTGAGTATCAAAAGTAAATGTGTTACAATCGGGTATGAATATATTAGGAATCGATCCCGGCACACGCAACATGGGTTATGCAGTGATCTCTTTAGAGCGTGGTAAAATCTCTTTAGTGGAAGCAGGTCTTATTAAGATGAAACAAGAGGATCTTCAATTCCAGATTCCTCAGATGGTGGAGGGTCTGGAACAGATCTTTGCCAAACATAAAATTGATGAAGTAGCGATGGAAGATATTTTCTTTGCTCATAATCCAAAAACGGTATTAAAACTAGCACAGTTTCGTGGGGCCATCATGTTAAAACTGTTACAAGAGTTTGGACAGTTTTCAGAGTACACACCGCTACAAGTAAAAAGGGCGCTAACAGGTAAGGCGAAAGCGGCCAAAGAGCAGGTGGCTTTTATGGTGCAGCGACTTTTGGGGATCAAAAAAGAGATACGTCCTTTGGATATCTCAGATGCCATGGCTGTAGCCATTACCCACTCACAACGGGTAAAATTGGAAAAAAAGTAGAAAAATGAAACGGGTTATACAGACACTTTTTTTAACAACCCTCTCTCTCTTTGCAAATGAGATCTCTGTCAACCATGCCTGGGAACTGGTCTTAGAGCGTAATGATGGGCTCAAGGCGAGTGCAAGCAGTGTGAAACACTCACAAGCAGTCAAAGATGGGGCAGACTCTATGATGTATATGCCGAGTATCGATCTACATGGTTCTTATACTCGTTTGTCAAAGCCTATTGATCTTGATTTGAGCGAGCCTCTCAATAAATTTGGTGCAGCGCTTCCGATTCCTTTGCCTCCTGATCTTTTAAGTAAAGATATCACAACAGTCGAACTTAGTGAACAAAATATATTTTTAGCCAATATTTCTATTTTATGGCCTATCTTTGCTGGTGGAAAGACCTTATACTTTTCAGATATTGCTGAAGCACAGGTAGCGTCTGAAATAGCCAAACAAGAGCTAACACGTCAAAAAGCTTTTATTCAGTTAGTTAAGTACTATTATGGTGCTGAGATGGGCAGGGTCTATTATGAAACACGTAAAGAAGTTGAATCAACCTTTAAAAAGCATTTTGAACATGCTCAAAAGTTACAAGATGAGGGGCAAATTGCCAAGGTAGAACTGCTCAATGCGCAGGTTCAGTATGACAAAGCAAAGACGGAAACACTCAAGGCACACCATCAGTACACTATTGCAACATCTGCGTTACGCATGCTTTTAAAAGAGCAGGATGTCAACATCACCTCTCCCCTATTTATAAATGACAATATCAAAGACAAAGACTATTATATAAAGCGTGCCATAGAGAACTATCCAGCACTTCACCTCTTAGACTCCAAGCGCAAACAGACATCAGCGGTAGTAGGAATGGAACGTGGAAACTACATGCCGACGGTAGTGGCTTTTGGTAACTATAATCTTTACAGAGATGACTCTATTATCTCTAAGTCGGCACCAGATTGGTTTGCCGGAGTAGCTGTAAACATTAACTTGCTTTCTGCAACAGGAAGAAGTGAAAAGTATGAAGCAGCGAAGGTGATGGATCAGCAATTGTCTCTTTTACAGCAACAGGCCAAACAAGATCTCTCCATCTTAGTAGAGAAGACCTACAATGAGGTTATTTTGTATCTTGATGAGTTTAAAGCGATAGACTCTTCGTTAGCGATGGCAGAGGAGAATGTGAAGTTGCGACGTATTGCTTTTAACTCAGGGCTCTCTACATCTTTGGAGTTAAATGACGCGGAGCTGTTTTTAGCAGCAAAAAAGACAGAGCGTTTGAAAGTGGCATATGATTTTGATCAGAAGTTGTCGTACTTAATGATTTTGAGTGAAAGCAGCGAGCGATTTTTTGAGATGGCTGCAAATGGTGAAGAGGTGGAGCGATGAGTGTTTTGGCTAAAGTAGTAGGTGCAGTGGTTGTTATAGGTTTGGTTAGTGGTGTGAGTTACGTGTTTTATGAGGCCTATCAACCCAAACCCATCAAACTACAAGGCGAGATCGATGCACAGTACTACTCTGTCTCTTCAAAAGTCCCTGGACGTATAGACCATGTTGGGGTTAAAAAAGGTGACGTTGTCAGTGTGGGTGATTTTATTTTTAGTATTAATTCACCTGAGGTCGAAGCCAAGTTAAAACAGGCAAAATCTGCTAAAAATGCGGCAGGTGCTGTCTCTAGACAGGCAGATAAGGGTGCGCGTAAACAGCAGATAGCAGCAGCAAAAGATCAATGGAAACGTGCACAGGAGGCTGAAAAACTGTTGGCGAAGACCTATTCAAGAATAGAAAAACTGTACAAAGAGGGTGTAATCCCTGAGCAAAAGCGTGATGAGGTCTATACCAAATACAAGGCGGCCAAATATCAGAGCAGTGCAGCCAAACAGATGTACATGATGGCCAAAGAGGGTGCCAGAGAAGAGCAAAAAGAGGCAGCAAAGGCACAAGAAGAGGTCTATGCCGGCAAGGTCGATGAGGTCAATTCCTACATCAAAGAGACCAAGCAGTACGCTTTTCATGCGGGCGAAGTGTCACAAATCTTGATCCATGAGGGCGAATTGGCACCGACAGGCTTTCCTGTAGTAACATTGGTCGATATCAATGACTCTTGGGCGAAGTTTCATGTTCGTGAAGACCTTTTAAAATATTTTAAAAAGGGTGAGACTTTAGAGTTGGAAATTCCTGCTCTAGAGGTGAAAAAACCTTTTATCGTGACACATATAGGTGTTATGGGTGAGTATGCTACATGGCGTGCGGCAGAGGCAGGCAAAGGCTTTGATCTTAAAAGTTTTGAAGTGGAGTTACGTCCAGTGAAACCCATAAAAGGTCTACGTGTTGGGATGAGTGTTTTAATCCAACTGCCATGAATTATTTTCAAAAGGTTTTAGGTGCAGCAAGACTAGAGATTAAAGAGATCATTGAGAGTTGGTATATGCTCAGTTTTTTGAGTTGGATACCGCTTGTAGGGTTTGGTCTTATTGTGGCTATTTTTATTAGTGGTGTCCCTAGAGATCTGCCTATAGGTGTGGTGGATAAAGATTATTCACGTTTTTCACGTATGCAACTCTCTGCGATAGAGAGTTCATCAACACTACATATAAAAGAGTATTACAACTCTGTTCAAGAGGCTTCTACAGCACTTCGCGATGGTAGTATCTATGCTATTGTTATTATCCCTGATCACTTTGAAAAAAAGATACGCCAAGGAACACAACCCAGTATCTCCATTATGTTGAATACACAGTTTATTTTAATGAGTAAGGTTCTAAAGTCAGCATTTTCCAGTGTACTTCTAAACAGTGCTGCGACCTTGGACTTTGTGCAGACATTGGCAGAAGACCAACGACCAGAATTGGCCAAAAGTGCCGTTGCACCCATACAGATACAGATCACCCCTTTTTTTAATACCTATAACAGCTACTTCCTCTTTTTAGTGAGTGCGATGCTCCCTGCCTTTTGGTCCATTTTAGTGATGCTGACGATGGTGATCTCTATAGGAGAGATGTTTAAAAATGGCAATGAAAAGGTATGGCTTCAGAGCGCTGGAGGTTCTCTCAGTGCGGCGATGTTAGGTAAGATGCTGCCTAACACTCTCATCCAACTTTTATGGGGTTTTGCCATCGTCTATTTTGTTTATGGTGTGATGCCCTGGCCATTTGCGGGATCGTGGTGGATACTTGCTGAAGGACTGTTTTTGACCATAGTTGTCTATGAAGTCTTGGCTTATGCTTTTTATGCCATAAAGTACAAATATGATGCGGCACTCAGTTTTACAGCAGTCTTCACCGCGCCCGCTTTTGCAGCAATGGGCATCACTTTTCCGCTGATGAACATGGAAGGTATAGCTGTTGCCTGGCATGACCTCTTACCCATCTCTCACTATATCCATATACAGATCTCACAGGCAAACTATGGTGCACCGCTCTCGAATGTTATTACAACATTTGGTGCTTTGGCACTTTTTTTACTGATAACGCCACTGGTCTACTGGCGTTATAAAAACAGTGCCAAGGGGTGGGTATGAGACACTTTTTCAGGCTCTTAAAAGAGGAATACCATGCGATCTTTAAAGACATGGATATCCTTTTAACTATTTTTGGTGGGGTCATTTTGTATGCCTTTCTCTATCCACAACCTTATTTAAAAGAGTCTGTCTCCTCTTTGCCAGTAGCTGTAGTTGATTATGACCGGAGTGATCTAAGTCGTAAGATCACCTATATGCTTGATGCCAGTCCCAAGATAGAGGTAGAGAGTCGTTACCTGAGTGAGGCAGCAGCCAAAGAGGCCATCATCAATAACCGCGTGAGTGCTTTGGTTATTATCCCTAACCATTTCAAACGGGATCTTTACTTAGGTAAAGAGCCTGTCATTAGTGTGGGTGCAGATGCTACCTATTTTCTCATCTATGGCGGTGTTGTCAGTGCAACAATGCGCTCAGTGATAACAGAAAGTGCTTCAATACAGGTGGGTAATCTACTTAAAAAAAGTGTTCCTTTAGTGACAGCTAAAATGCAGTACACTCCTTTCAAAACAGAGTATCTCAACACCTTTAATGTCACCTCTTCTTATATCAACTATGTTGTACCTGCGATCTACATCTTAATACTCCAACAGACCTTGTTGATAGGTTTGGGAATGTTTGGTGCGACTCAGGGTGAAAAGTTAAGAGCAGGTGTAGGTGGTTACTATAGCCGAGAGGGTGTTAGTAGTGTGATGTTATTGCGCTTCATCTCGTTTGGTTCTATCTTTTTTGTCCATATGCTTTTCTATTTTGGCTTTACCTTTAGCTTTTTTGGTGTGCCTCATATTGCGAATGTGGTAGAGTTGTTGATCTTTGCTCTGAGTTTTTTAATGGCCTCTCTTGCCTTGGGTACTCTTCTTGGTGCCATTTTCAAGTCACGGCTCTATCCTACTCCGGTGATCTTGGTGACCTCACTTCCTCTGGTCTTCAGCGCCGGTTTTGTCTGGCCTCTTGAGTCGATGCCACAATGGCTTATCTGGCTCTCAAGCATCTCTCCAAGTACCCCTGCCATACAAGGTTTTTTACGTCTTAACCAGATGGGAGCCAGTTTTGATCAGGTTATAGATCAGTTTGGCTTGTTATGGGTGCAAACTGTTCTCTATACGTCCTTGGCATATCTGTTGTTACGCAGACAACGAGAGTGCTTCAAAGATGTTGATTAAACTCTTTGTACTGTTAGGTATAACCTTCTCACTCTTTTCAGCAGAAGCAGACTTAAGTGTTACCCAAAATAGGTACCACTGTAAAAACGATGGTATCGCAGCGACTTTTGAGTGTGCCAAGTTTGAAGGGGTCTCTTTCAGAGCGATAGGTAATGAACCAGGATGGATACTCAACATCATGCCTGACAACAAAGTAGCTTTCATAACAAATCATGGAAAAGTAAAAACCTATTTTAAAGTCGAAAAGCAGTTTTCAGAAAAAAATGCCACTGAATTTATACTGCGCTCAAAAAACAACCTGCTATACCTGCGTATCGAAAACCGCGTCTGTAGAGACAGCATGACAGATCGCAGTTACGAGTCATCAGTCTATCTTAACTTTGATGGTCATGAATTAAGAGGGTGTGGTCAATCTCTTTTTTAGTTCCTCAAGCACCATTAATAATCCTTTTTTAGTGATATTTCCTCTAACTATATAATATAAGACAGTAGTATATATTGCTATAATATATAAAACAGAATAAAGGAGCATTTATGAAGTATGCAAATGTTTTGGGACAGTTTTTAGCTGTTGTTATGTTGGTTTTTTTAAGCGGGGGTTGTAGTAAAGATGATGCTTCAGCAGATGATGGCAATGTAAAGATCGACTATGCCAGTAAGGTACACAGTCTAGACCTTAGTGGCGCACAGGGACTTTACATTACAGGCGAGAGTGGAAGCAGTGGTTCTGCCTCACCCCTGCGCTCTGGGGAATACAGTGCTGATACCATACAAAAAGCGGCGACCGCGGTAGACCTTGATCCAAACAGTGTCTATAAAATCACAGCAGATGGACGTTTGGAGCGTGTGGCTATAGAAGATGAAAATGGTGAGGAATTGCCGCGTGGTTCAGTGCAACCAACTGTGATACAGGACCTTAATAGTCTATATCTTGTTATATGGCTAAAAATTGAAGGAGATGGGTCAGGCGGGATTCCATACCTTGTGCATAAAAGTAGTGGGTTTGCTTATAATGCTTCGGAGGTGATCGTGAATGCTTCTAAAATTGTTCAGCCCGATGGAACAGAAGTGTATGAAAGTTATGGGCAAAACATACAGTTTGACAGAGCGAATAACTTCTATGTTCAACATAGCAAAATGGGTTCTGATGATATGAATTTCGAGTCTATCTACAAGATTGATACCAGCACACTGGGCAGTGGCTCATTGACAGCGACAGAGATATCAAGTGCCTACTCTTTTCAAAATAGCTCTTGGGTAGTCGATGACAGTGGAGAGTTTATAGTCTATGGAGGAGGGCTGGAGTTGGACTCATTAGAAAAGAGAGAAGGCCCAGTACGATACCTCTCCATTACAACAGGAGCCATTCATAATATCAATGAAGAGATTGATGGAACTTTTGATCCTTACTGGATAAAAGGACTGGACGGTAAGATATATACTTATATCAGTGATTGGGGCTGTGATAACACTGTTGATCAGTGTGTTACCTGGTATCGTATTGAGGCCGATGGGAACCATCTGCCAGTCATCACAGAAGTAGCTAAATCTAATGACGAGCCACTGCATTGGGCATTTGGGGCTAACAGACGCCATGTTATAGGGGGAAAACTGATTTATATTACCGATGACACAAGTTCTTTTGTTATAGAAGAGGTTGATCCAGCAGCCGGTACTGTTTTTCATCACCATGAGCGTTTTTCAGATGTATTTAAAACGGTTAAAAAGTATGTGGTCAGTGGCAGTGACATATATGTATTTGGTACATTTTCGAACACTGCTGCCAACGGGTTTTATAAATATAATGTCCTGACACGCAGTGGTCAGGCGATCACAGTGGAGTCTGGTTATGATGTTCATAAATTTACCGTCTTGGCTGATGGCAGCTTTTTGATAGAGGGTATTCGCTTGAGCGATCAGGCCTATTTCTATGGCCAACTGGCAACAGACGGTACGCTCACTGTGACTTCGACCGTAGCATTGGGTGCACCGACAGTACTGATAATGGAGGCGATCAAGCCTGCTGACTTTATGATGATCGATGGTGATCCATCTGACTGGTCTACGTCGTTGAGAACATTAAGTGATGCTTCAGGCGACGGCACAAAAGCAGACGGTGACTTGTTGCACTACAGTCAGACCACAACATCAACACAGTACTTTGGAATGATAGAACATGGTGAGGATTTTAACCGTAGTTACTATCTTCGTGTCACTTTTGACAATGGTCAGAAGTTACAGTTTCATGAGGACAATGCAACGATTTTACCGGACAACGCACTGACTGAAGCAGGTGGTATCGTTTCAAGGGGCAGTGTGATTGAGTTCTCTATGCCGATAGATAAAGAGAGTACACCACCTAGTGCTCTTTCCGTAAAACTGTATGGTACAACCTCTAGTGGTGATATCAACACCAGTTTAATTATTGATGAGATGTAAGGCCAATGAGAAGTAGAGAGGGGCATTCCCCTCTCTCTATAATTTTTACTTTTCTCTTTACTTTTTTCAACAACTTTCAAACTAACATTGTATAATTTCTTACTATTGCGTATCAAAAGAGATTATAAATGAAAAACTATCTACTATTACCTATACTCCTGTTTGTGACAGGGTGTTCACACTTCAGTGTCAATGGCACCAACTGTGAGCAGATCATCTTAAATGATCCTAATACACAGAACATCCCGCAAGAGTGTCGTGACTACAAGGCTGAAGAGGCTGAAAAAGCGACCTATCCTCCGGGACATAAACCGATAGAGATCAACAAAGACTTCGAGATCGGGAAGTAGTCTCCTTGGACTACCCCATAACCCTGCACCACTTTTTCACCTCCCCAAAACACAACTACTTTACCAGACCCAAGTTTGAAGTGGGAGAGGCACCTACTGTCACTCACACTACACTCAGTTTTGAAGAGGGTAGAGGAGTTAAGGGTGATCGCTTCGAAGAGAGTCTATACCCTGTTACCTTTTTCTCTTTAGAGGTGGCAGAGGCCATTGAAACAGCCTTTGATCACTCTATAGACATCAAACTCTATCGACGTAACATCATCATCTCCGGTATCAACCTCTGTGAACTTATAGGCAAGCAGTTTACTATAGGTGAGGTCGTGTTTGAAGGGATGGCACACTGTAATCCCTGTACCTGGATGGATGCGGTGATAGAGAAGGGTACTTATAGACAGATGAAAGGGCGCGGTGGTCTACGTGCCAAGGCGATAAAGGGTGGCTGTCTGAAATTAGGAGGTGAGATCCTTGTTAGTGAAACAGTGTTACGCAAAGAGCCTGCAGAAGCGATGATTCTTAGCAGGCTACCGTAAAACAGCCTGTTAGTGACTGTCCGTTAAAGTTGTCTTAAATATCTTTTTAAAGAGTACTCCGAAAGTATAGCCCTTAGTCTCCATTTGGTCCGTTGTGACAGTCATAGCAGCTTACGGCATCTCCTTTTTGGTAGGTTTGTGTGCGGTGTTCTGTGTTAAAAGTACGAGCACTGAATGTTTGGGAAAGGGCTGATCCTCTGTAATTGTTGCCGTGACATGCTTTACATTGGGTAGCATCTCTTTCCGCGACATCCTGATGATCTTTCACCCAACCCTGACCAACAGAGTGCATCCCATGCGGACCATCTTTAGATGTACTTGGTATCGTGGTATGACATGAAGTACACTCGGCTATGGTACCGCTGTGACCTTGGATTGTATTGCTTAAGACATTATCTTGTGCATGGCTGGTTGGAAATATGGCATGGGTTGATCCGTGGCAAGATGAACATTGTAGATCACCATGACCCGTACTGAAACGATAGAGGCTGACTCCGGCTGTAGGAGTGTTGACATTGGTGGCAAAACGGTGATCGAGTACACTTCTCAGTGAACCGTTGACCAAGGCCGATGTGTAGCGCTGGCCATTTTGGTGGCAGGCCTGACAGTTGGGCTCATCCAACCAGCCGATACGGCTGGAGTTTCCGACATTATTCATGGTGCCGTGACAGCTTTGACACTGCATGCTCTGTTGACCGTTGGCATCTTTGGCACTGCCCATGGCACCGCGCAGACACTCTGTAAGTGCGCCCGGGTGACAGCTGTAGCAGGCCGAACGGTTCGTAGAATCGTTGAGTGCCAGACCATTGGCCGGATCGATGACGCCGGCATGTTTGAGGTGAAGCGAGGTGGTCAGCGACTGTGCATTTCCGACATTGGCGGTACCCAGAGCATTGGAGCTGTGACAGGCGGCACAGAGTATCGGTGTTCCGGATTTGGCAGTAGCATAGAGACTGGCACCATAGGTATAGTCTTTGGTGGCAAGGGTGTCAAGGTCTGTGGTGTTGATGGGGTGTTTGTCATCATGAAGTTTTAGGATGTTGTACTTGTAGTCTTTAAGTGTATCGGGGTTGTTCTCCCATCCGGCAAGAGGTCTCGCGTCGGCAGATGCCGCTGTACTGGCATGACACTTGGCACAGTCCATCTCGTCACTGACGGGTAGAACGACATCTGCCGTGGCGAGAACGGTTCCGGCGGTGTCTTTGGCGACCACACGTACCATAGGGTAGTAGTTGGTGACGTTGTCGTCATCGCGGTTGATAAGCGGGATCGCATCGGCTTCGAACCAGTCATGTGTGGCATTATAACTCATGGGCTGCGGTGTCAAAGAGGGTACTTTGTTACCGGTCAGCCCCACGTTGGCCACACTGCTGTTCCCGGGAAAAAGTGTGGAGAGGTAGTCCCAGAAGTTTGTTTTACTGACACTGTCGGTGTTGATGTGACCGTTGTAGTCGAGGGCTTCATAGGTGAGGGTCACACCGCCGGTGATATGTTTGTTGTTTGTACCCGCTTTCTTGATGAGCTGGGCATTGAGGTTGTTGTATGGCGGCAAGATGGAAAAGACAGAAAAATCACTGCCGTCGAAACAGTGCATGCCCAGATCATTCCAGGCGAGCAGAGTGTAGGTAGAACTGCCTGATGCTGTAGGTAGCGTTGTTGTACTCCCATTATTGGTTGTTTCACTGCTTCCTATTTGTGTGTCATGTTCTATTTCTGTTTGGGATGTTTCATCGCTTTCGTGATTAGTTTCTCCTTCTGTACCGGACGACTCACTCTCACTAACGGTAGAAATGTCACTTTGGTTGTTGTCGCTTGCTGAAGTACTGAATTGACAACCGCTGAGTAAGAGCAGTAACACGCTGCTGTATATATACGCTTTCATAAAATCTCCTTTTAGATAGCTCCGTTATGAGGAGCTGTTTGATATGCGATTATCAATACTATAGGAGTAAAATGAAGATTTAGTGAAGATTCTCTTTTAGGGAAAAATGTTCTATATTCTGTATCTATCATCAGGTTAATTGCACGATATCGTTTTTTGACCGTGCAGATAGTCTTTATAAAGATATAAGGGCTGAGAACAGTAATAGTTTAAGTTACAAAAGGGTGTCTAAAATGATATATGTTCTCCAATAAGCGGTAGAAAAGCAACACTCTAAAGTGATACAATACTTACAAAATATCCTACTTACTAAAGGACCGCAATGCAGCCCCATGAGAGATTTTACGGCATCGACAATGACTTTCGTTCCCCTTACGCACGAGACCGAGACCGTGTTATACACTCCGGTTCTTTTCGTAAGCTGGAGTATAAGACACAGGTCTTTTTGAACCAGGAGGGTGACTTTTTTCGTACCCGCCTGACACACTCTCTTGAAGTCTCGCAGATAGCGCGTTCTATCTCTTCTCAACTTGGACTAGAAGAGTCCTTGGCAGAGGCTATAGCTCTGTCACATGACATGGGACATACCCCTTTTGGGCATGTAGGAGGAGATACACTGGATGAGTGTTTGAAAGACGATGGCTTTAGTCATGGGTTTGAACATAACTACCAGAGCTTTAGAGTGGTGACGAAGTTAGAGAAGCGCTATAAACCTTTTTTAGGACTGAACCTTACTTATGCGACTTTAGAGGGTATCTTGAAGCATTCCTACCCTTACAAAAAATCCTTTCTCTCTAAAGAAGTCCAAAACCAGTTTGACTTAGAGACGCACCCCTCCATAGAGGCGATGGTAGTCGACAGAGCAGATGAAATCGCCTACATGACCCATGACATTGATGATGGTGTTAACTCAGGTCTTATTAGTTTTGAGACACTGAAAGAGAGCAAGATCATCCAAGAAGTTTTGGCTTTAGTGGCAGAGGAGGGGGTGACACTAGAAGATGGTGATGAGATGTTCCGTTACCGCTTTAGTTCTCACCTTATAAATTATCTAGTTTATGCTCTATTAGATCATTCCAGGGGCAAGGTGGATAACTCCAGGGTGTTGGCAGGTGTCATAAACTCCACAGTAGAGATACCAATAGGATTTACAAAAGAGTTGGAGACGGATATTAAAAAATTGAAAAAGATTTTGTTTCAAAAGCTCTACCAACACCGACAGATCGTTAGTAAGATGTACGCAGGAAAGCAGGCCATAAAGGGTCTCTACAGTGCCATGATGGAAGAAGAAAAGATCTTGCCACAGTTTTATCTGCAACAGTTAGAACAACGTAATAAACACAGGGTCATTGCAGACTATATCGCTTCATTGAGTGATAGATATGCGCTTAATCTTTATAATGAGTTATATGGGCGAATGTAAAACAATAAGTTGGTAAAATCTATTTATAATACAAAGAATTATTAGTGTAAATTCGCGTCATTCGTAGACAAGGCTCTTCAAAAAGGTAGCAACATGAAACAATATTTAGACCTCTGTAGCAAGATCATCGACGAGGGTACTTGGATCCAAAATGAACGGACAGGTAAAAACTGTCTGACACTCATTAATGCTGACCTTGAATATGATGTAGGTAATAACAAGTTTCCTTTGATCACAACACGCAAAAGCTATTTTAAGTCAGCAATTGCCGAATTTATTGGTTATATTCGTGGATATGACAATGCGGCGGACTTTCGTAAGTTAGGAACGAAGACATGGGATGCCAATGCCAACCTCAATGAAGCATGGTTGAACAACCCTTACCGTAAAGGTGAGGACGATATGGGACGTGTCTATGGTGTTCAGGGACGTTCGTGGCAGAAGCCTGACGGCGGACATGTGGACCAACTGCGTAAGATCGTAGATAATCTTAAAAATGGTATTGATGATCGTGGTGAGATACTCAGTTTTTACAACCCGGGTGAGTTCCATATGGGCTGTCTGCGTCCCTGTATGCACACGCACACTTTTTCTTTGGTAGGTGAGACTTTGCACCTTACCTCTTACCAACGTTCATGCGATGTACCTTTGGGTCTAAACTTTAATCAAGTACAGGTCTTTGTCTTTTTAGCCTTGATGGCACAGATCACTGGTCATAAAGCAGGCAAGGCGTATCACAAGATCGTCAATGCCCATATCTATGAAGATCAGTTGGAGTTGATGCGAGACGTACAGATGAAGCGTGCGCCTTTCCCTTCTCCACAACTGCATATTAATCCCAATATCAAGACCCTCGAAGACCTTGAGACTTGGGTAACAATGGACGACTTCAGTGTTACGGGTTATGAACACCATGATCCTATTGCTTATCCGTTTTCGGTGTAGATGATGAAAAAACCTACTGTCTCCATCATTGTTGCGATGGCAAAAAACCGTGTGATTGGTAAAGGCAATGACATGCCGTGGCATCTTCCGGCAGACTTGAAACACTTTAGAAAAGTGACAACTGGAAAACCTATTATTATGGGTAGAAAGACCTATGAGTCTATAGGTCGTCCGCTCCCCAAACGTCATAACATCATCATTAGTCGCAACAGTGACTATAAGGTTGAAGGCTGTGATGTCGTAGCTTCATTAGAAGAGGCCGTTGAAAAGGCTGGAGAAGTTGATGAACTGTTTATTATTGGTGGTGGTTTTCTTTACAACCAACTCATAAATGATGCAGAGAAACTCTACTTGACTTTTATAGATCTAGAAGTTGAGGGTGATACCTTCTTCCCTGAATATAAACATCTTAACCTTACTAAGATGGCGAGTGAACATCATCTTAAAGATGAAGAAAATCCTTATGATTATGAATTTACAGAGTTTGTAGTAGAGAGATAAGTCAAACTGATACTACTATAAAAATGTTTGAATAAAATAGTAAAAATAGTATAAAAAACTATATTTAGTACTATTTTATAGTAAATATACTACTTTTTTTCCTGTGGCATAATAAACTCTTGGACTGGCATCGGGGTTGCTATGTTAGCCTCTTTTAATTTTTTATAAACACCGATAGCGACGTCACTTTGGGCCATGATGAGATTGTTGGCGTAACTGTCAAAAGTGACTTTGATGTGTAATACTTTACTGCGATACCATCTGCAAATGTTCAGTTAATAATCTTGCAGAGGTAAAACTTTTATTAGGAACAATTACTTCTGAAACATCAAAGGTCTTGATGGAACATCTATACAACAGGCTTGTAACCTTCTTGTTACATTTGTACCCTATTATTCCAGCATCAAACATCCAACAAGGAATTAAAATGTTCAAAAAACTAGCTACTAGCGCACTTCTTATTGCTGTTGCTGCAACTGCTTCTGTTGCAGGTGACAAGTTCAGTGGTGCGGGTGCATCATTCCCAGCACCACTCTATTATGACTGGGCTTACAAGTATGGTAAAGAGACCCATTCACGTGTTAACTACCAGTCTATTGGTTCAGGCGGAGGGATCAAGCAGATCTCTAAGCGTATTGTAAACTTTGGTGCTTCTGACAAGCCTCTTAAGTCTAAAGAGCTTGCGAAGAAAAAACTACTTCAATTCCCGGCAGTTATCGGTTCTATTGTTATTGCGCTTAATGTTCCTGGTATTGAAGATGCGAAACTTCATCTTAAAAACGAAGTTGTTGCTGACATTTTTGCAGGTAAGATCACAAAGTGGAATGATGCATCTATCGTTGCGGACAACAAGGGACTTAAACTTCCTAACCAAGAGATCATCGTTGTTCACCGTTCTGATGGATCAGGTACGACTTATAACTTTACATACTACCTAAACAAAAGCTCTAAAAACTGGGCTGACAACTATGGTGCTGGTAAAGCGATTGACTGGGCTGTAGGTATTGGTGGTAAAGGTAATGAGGGTGTTGCATCACTTGTTAAGCAGACGCCATATACTATTGGTTACATCGAAAACGCTTACAAAGAGAAGAACCACCTTGCAGCGGCAGTCCTTCAGACAGCAAGCGGTAAATGGGTTGAGGCAAAAGAAGACAACTTCAAAGCAGCAGCCAAGTATGCTTCATGGACAAAAGAGGACAACTTCTATGCGATGTTAGCACTACAACCAGGTGACACGTCGTATCCTATTGTTGCAGCAACATTTATTCTCCTTCCAGTTGAAAAATCCAAGATGAATAAAAAAGTCATCAAATTTTTTGACTATGCTTTCAAAAATGGTGATGCAGCAGCTAAAAAGCTAGGCTATATCCCTCTACCAGAAGCAACAAAAGAGATGATCCGCGAATACTGGGTAACAAATATAAAGTAAAAGGCTCAAGCTTTGGTGCTATTTGCACCAGCGCCCGAGCAGACTCAGTTCACTTCACAATGTATCGATGTACGTCTTCACATCCGGCACAACTTCCTTCAACATTGAAACTTTTATCACTACATACGTTCGATGCACTTTGCTGTTGAGATTCTACTTCTTTATGGGTACCTCTAAAAACTCTAACGATCCGCAGAGGGAAGAAAAAGAGATGAGATCGTGCAAAATCTTTTTTGCACCCAAGGGTATTTCCTTTGGTCAGTCATAGCCGTAGCTATGAGGATAAAAAGTTTTGTGTGAGATCGCTCTTTTTATCCCTCCCTTCGGGCACTAGAGAGGAATCCACACTCGGCGTTGTCCTTTCTCGCCTTAGCTACAGCTAGGGCTTCAAAAGGTCGCCTTGATTGTGAACTCCTCTCTAGCGCTGAGGATGGCTAGGGTTTTTAGAGGTGCCCTTATAATATTTTTGTTCATTAATTTGTAAAAATCAGTACAATTTGTGGAGATATGCCTCGTGTGTTTTTGTTTATTTCTCCACTAAGTGAAGGGTAACAGCTTTACAATTATGATGCCATCAAAATGTTTTATAACCTGGAGAACGTGACATTTTCTAGGAGAATCCAATTACAAATGCGTTAGCAGTCTTTTTAACACTCTAACCCTTGCATCCAGCGCTTGTGTGTTTATAAGTTCTGTGTGCATACTTCTATAGAGGGTTCAATTGATTTGTTAGTGTGATAATACAGAGGAGAGAGCCCAACACAATGTAGTGTTAGGCTGAAGAGAGCATAGCGTGGGCTATCTAGATCTAGAAAGTTGCGACTACCATCTGAGTGATGACAAAACCGCCGACTACAAGCCAAACGAACATACCGCCAGCAGTATAGATAGGAGCGAGGCCTAGACCCTTAAACTTCGCAAAACGTGTTCCCATACCTAATGCTGTCATTGCCATTGTCAACAAAAATGTATCAACTATGTTAATGTTACCAATAGCATACTTGATCATATCTGCTGTCTCAGCAGGTGCGGCTAACGTATAGTTATGGATCAATGAGTTAACACCTGCCATGCCTACAAAGTATACGGCAAACCAAGGGATCACCAACTTAAGTTTTCCACCTTCTCCACCCTCTTTTTTAGCAAGGTAGCTCAAGATAAGACCAAGAACGATAAGCATTGGTGCGATCATGATAACACGCGTCATTTTGACGATAACTGCGGTGTTTGCCATGTCGACTGGTGCACCAGGAACAGATGCAGGAACAGCAACGACCTGAGCTACTTCATGGATCGTACCACCAACATAGATACCAAATGTCTTAGGGTCCATGTGTAAAAAGCCTGTAGCAGGCTCAATGATCGTTGTATAAAGTACTGGGTACAAAAACATAGAGATCGTTCCAAACAAAACAACCATAGAGACGGCTACTGCTGTCTTATGCTCTTCTGCTTTAAGTACAGGCTCGGTTGCCAGTACTGCTGCTGCACCACAGACAGAAGCACCCGCTGCTGTCAAGATCGAAGTGTCTCTATCCATCTTAAACATTTTGGTACCTAACCAGATACCGATTATCATAGTGGAAGAGAGTACCAGTAGAGAGACCATAAATCCCTGCATACCAACTTCACTGATCTGCTGGAAGGTTATACGAAAACCGTAAAAGACGATAGCAAAACGCAATATCTTTTTACCAGAGAAGACAATACCACTCTCCCATGATGGTGGAAAGTGGTTATGTAGGGTATTGGCATAAAATATACCAATAACAATACCTACGACTAGAGGTGAAATACCAAGTTTAGCAATAGGTGCTAACTCGGAGATATAGGTCGCTGCAGCAGCGACAAGAGCAACAAAGATAATACCACTAAAGGTACCTGCTCTTTTTTCTGGTGAAAATGCCATTTAAAGCCTTTTTATTGTGATGGTGACATTATAAGATAATTCTATTTGAACTAAGAAATCAAATATTTATTGTAAAACGTTCAATTATTTTGATGTAAAGGGAACTGAGGTAAGCAAAAAGGTATTCAAGTAGCCGCTTGGCTACTTGAATAGATTAAGAGACAAAAACGTGAGGTACGATTAGTGGATATCTTTTCATCTTACGATAGATGTGTTTACGTACAACAGCACGTAGATCATTTTCCATCGCTTTTGCATTTTCTATGAGACCTGGTTTGAGGTTAACCAAGAAGTGCTCTAAAACATCTTCCATCTCTGCTGCGAAGGCTCTGTCTTGCTTGTCTGGAACCAAACCGAAGCTTGTCACACGAGGTTTAGCTATTAGTTTTTGATCACCCTTAGAGACCTGTGCAATGATCATCACCATACCGTCATTGGCCATTTTCTGACGGTCAACAACAACGTCGTCAGCGATCATGTGGTTATTTTGGTTGTCAATGTACGTCTTACCTGACTTCACTGACTTCGCTTTACGCATGTATTTAGGTGTTACTTCAATACAGTCACCGTCACCCATCAACAAGATGTTACGCTCAGGGATACCACACTGCATTGCCGTCTCTTTATGACGCATAACGTGGTTATACTCACCGTGAATTGGCATAAAGAACTTAGGTTTAGCCAAACGAAGCAGAAGCTTCTGCTCTTCAATACCACCATGTCCAGAAACGTGAAGATCACGGTCACGAGCAATACGTGCACCCGCTTTTTCAAGGTGGTTGGTCATCTCTGAGATGCCACCTTCATTACCAGGAATCGCACGAGACGAAAGTACAACCAAGTCAGTTGGCTTGATCTTAATATGACGGTGTTCACCGATCGCTGTTCTGAATAGTGCAGAGTTTTGCTCACCCTGTGAACCCGTAGTCAAGATAAGTACTTGCTTATCCGGCATACGACTGACATCATCTGCATCAACAAAGATGTTTTTTGGGAACTCTAAGTACTTGTACTGCATTGCTACTTCAAGGTTACGTTCCATAGAACGACCAATAACACAGATCTTACGACCATATTTTATAGCGTAGTTGATCGCCTGCTCTAAACGGTGAAGGTTTGAACTGAAAGTAGAGAGGATAATACGTCCTTCTGCTTTAGACATCACACGGTCAAGTGCCGGTGCAACAGAAAGCTCACTTGGTGTGATCTCTTTGTTATATGAGTTTGTTGAGTCAGACATCATCAACAATACACCTTTTTCACCATAGTGTGCATAACGGTGAAGGTCTGTAGGGTAACCATCAATAGGTGTATGGTCAATTTTAAAGTCACCAGTGTGGATAACGGTACCCGCTTCAGTAGTAATCGCTACTGATGAAGAGTCCAAGATAGAGTGTGTAACGTGCATCCACTCGATCTCAAAATCATTACCGATCTTGTAAACTTTACGCTTCTCAATAGGACGGAAATAACGACGTGCATCAGTAAGTTTGTGCTCATCGAACTTGTTACCTATCATTGCTAGTGGCATAGCTGTTCCGTAAGTTGGGAACTGAAGACCCTCTTTAAACATGTATGGCATTGCACCAATGTGGTCTTCGTGAGCGTGAGTAATAATAACAGCTACGATTTTGTTTTTAATCTCTTTGATGTAAGAGAAGTCAGGTACCAAAATATCTACACCGTGCATCGTCTCATCTGGGAAACTCATACCAACATCGATCAAGATCGCTTCGTTGTCTGTCTCGATAACCATCATGTTACCACCGATCTCACCAAGACCACCTAGTGGTGTGACACGAACTTTACCCTTAGTACCAAGGTCAAGTTTGTTGTGTGGGTTCAGACGTTCTGCTTGAACTTCCTGGTTACGAACAGCACAGTCAAGTAGCTCTTGAACCACTGGTGCAGGTCCATGACGACGGCGACGGTTTTTGTTGCCACCATTACGGTTTTGGTTGTTTGCGTTACGGTTGTTGTTATTGCGGTTTTGGTTGTTATTACTGCCGCTTTTGTTGTCACCACTTTTCTTTTCACCATTTTTATTGTCGTTTGGACGATTACGATTTTGGTTATTACGATTACGGTTATTGTTATTGCGGTTTTGGTTATTGTTTTGACGGTTTCCGTCTACATTACGCTCTTGTGCTTGACGGTTACCATCAACATCTTTGCCTTCTTGTGGCTGACGATTACCATCTACTTCACGGTTTTCACGTGGTTGACGGTTACCATTACTATTATTGTTGTTACGGTTTTGGTTATTACGTGGACGACGGCTACGGTTTTGTTGACCTTCGCCCTCTTTACGTGGTGTTAATGGTTCTGACGTTAAAGCGGGTTTATTTTCTGTGTTATTGTTTTGTGTATCTGACATACATCTTTCCTTATGTACGTCTGTCTAAGCCTACATGAAGCAGGTAGGGCAAGAACAGACGCTATATATTTTTCTCTAATATCTTGAATAGTAGGTGATAGTCTGTTGTCGCGACTTGATGGGGTCGAATCGTAGGAACAAGACCCAACTGCTCTAAAGCAGTACGGACTTGGTCCTTCTCGTAACGTGAAGAGAGGTTTTTTGAAAGAGTCTTTCGAGGCTGTGTGAACGCCGCTCTGAGCATAAGCTCAAACTCTTCGTCGTCTCGGCTTCTTCTCTTTTCTATAAGAAGAACAGCCGAGTCAACCTTTGGTGCTGGGTCAAACGCTTCGGGCGGAACATGAACCACTATAGAGGCTTCACCTACCGTCTGAGTAATAACGCTTAACGCACCAAAGTTTTTATCTCCCGGAGTTGCAGAAAATTTCTCTGCGACCTCACGCTGAATCATGACAAGTATATAACCGCAATTTGGATCTGCAAGGGCTTTTAAGATGATATTTGTCGCTATATAGTAGGGCAAATTTGCCACTAATACATAGGGTTCATCTAAAAGTTCACTCTGCCAGGCATCTAGGACATCACCACATTTTAGGGTGAGTCGGCTGGTTTTGATCTCTTTTTTAAACTCGCGGTTTAAATATTGACATAAGTCGGTATCGACCTCAAAAGCAACAACACTTTTGACATCCACTAAAAACTTAGTTAAATCACCTAAGCCAGGCCCAATTTCTGCGATAGTTGCATCACTTTTGGGCATCGCTTCGACGATTTTATAAAGAACACTTCGGTCTTTTAAAAAGTTTTGGCCAAATTTCTTTTTGGCAACATGTTCATTACTCATAGGAGTGATTATACGTCATTAGTACTTAGAATAGCCTGATAAGCGTTTTTATGCCTATTTTACGTCCTTTGTCATGGGCTGAAATGCAACTACTAACCCTATGGTGATACAAAAAAATATATACTATAATTGATGGCATTTATAAAATAAAAATACTCGACACGCTAACACTTCACTAACACTCTTGGCCTACAATTACTCTATTATTTACCAAAGGATAGACCATGAAACCCATTTATAAAACAGCTTTAACACTCACTGCAACCCTTTTCTTCTTTACAGGATGTGGTGATGATCTCACTTCTAGTAAAGGTAAAAATAGTTCAGATGCACAGATGAGTATTGATCTCAGTACCTATGCACAAGATGCTCTGACAGATGAGCAAAAATATTCTCTTGCCTACATGTGGCATGAAGAGAAGCTTGCTTATGATATCTATCTTGAACTGAACAAACTTTACCCAACAAAGCAGTTTGAAAACATCGCTAACAGATCAGAGATCAAGCATATAGCCTTGGTTCAGGACCTTGTAGCATGGTATGACTTGAACATCACAAATATTCCTGACTACACCATCAACTACTCTCAAGAAGCATTAGAATCCATGCCACAAGGCACTTTTGCTATCGATACCATTCAAAAACTCTATGATGATCTTTATACTATGGGTAAAGACTCTCAGCAGGCAGCATTGGAAGTCGGATGCAGGGTTGAAGTCGTTGATGTGGATGATCTAAATACTTATATCATAGATGCTGGTGACAATGCAGCGTTGGTAGATACCTTCAACATTTTACGAGATGGAAGCTACAGTCACTACTGGGCTTTTGACAAAGGGCTCAAGAATCTTGGCGTAATAGAAGGATGTTGCTCTTTAGGCACCTTGTACTGTCATACAGAGTATCCACAAAAATAAAAGAGGTTAACCTTCTCTTAACACCTTTATGTCATTATAATATCTCAAAGGATAGATAATGGCACGATTGCTACTGGTTGAAGATGATGTAAATCTGGCAGAGACCCTTGTTGAGCTCTTGGAGTTGGAACAGTTTGAAGTCACATGGGTTGGTGATGGCGAACAGGCTCTTGATGCTACCTTTATACATGCTTATGACCTCTTTCTTTTTGATGTCAATGTCCCTTTTATAGATGGTTTTGAACTTTTAGAAAGCCTTCGTAAAAGTGGTGATGAGACCCCAGCCATCTTTATCACTGCCATGAGTGATATCGCCTCACTCTCTAAAGGTTTTGAGGTGGGTGCGGATGACTATATTAAAAAGCCCTTCGAATTTGATGAATTGGCAGTACGTATCAACTCCCTCATACGTAAACGGCTCAAGATCAAAGAGAACATCATTACTGTTGACGATTACCATTTTCATATCGACACCAATGAGCTTTACCATCAAGATAAGTTCATTGCCCTCTCTCCTATAGAGCTCAAACTCACTACCCTCTTTTTTAAACAGCTTAACACTACTATCACGAAAGAAAACATCTTAATGGAACTCTCTGAAGGCGAAGAGGCCAGCGAGGGAGCCCTTCGTGTTCATATCAATAAACTCCGTAAACATGGTCTACCCATACAGACCATAAAAGGAATAGGATACCGTCTTGCAACTTCATGAAAAACGGGCCTTTTGGAAGTTCTTTTTAGCTTATTTTGGCAGCGTTGCACTCCTTATCTTGGTAGCAGGACGACTCTACTATGATCAGCAATATGAACAACGTATTAAAGATGAACATTTTGCTATCATCAATTATGCCCGTCAACTCAAGATGCATGAACCCATTACTGCCCAAGATATCAATCACTCAACGGAAATGACCAAAATAGAGGACTTCTCTATGGACACTATTACCCTGACAGATACAACTATAGAAAAGTATATACCTGCCAACAGATGGCGCACACACTATATCCATATTGTTAAAACACGTACCCATTTTGATCAACATCTTAAAGAGTTACGGCTTAAAGTCATTATGGTTCAAGCACTGCTTTTAGCCCTTTTTGCGCTATTGAGTCTTATGTTGACAAACTACGCCCTCAGACCGATGAAAGAGGCTATAAGCAAACTTGACCGTTTTATTAAAGACCTCATTCATGACCTTAATACACCACTAACTACCATTAAGCTCAACACCAAACTCCTCTCTAAAAAGCATGAACTTCGAGAGGACAAAGCCTTGAAACGTATTATTAAAAGCAGTTACGAGATCTCTGAACTTCATGACAACCTTAAGATCTTACTTGAAGAGGACACCTTTATGTTAGATGATGTAGAACTTTGTCCTATCATCAACACCTTGGTCGATAACTACAAAAACCTCTATAGTGACCTGAACTTTTCTGTCACTTGCAGAGGCTTTCACGCCCATATAAATGCTAATGCCTTTAAGCAGATTTTACATAACCTACTCTCCAACGCATGTAAATATAACACGCCATCGGGAAGTGTATCGGTCTATTTTAAAGAGAAGACTTTATATGTTCAAGACACGGGTAGTGGCATTAAAAACCCTGAGCGTATTTTTGAGCGGAGTTATTCAGAACAGAGCAGCAGCGGTTTGGGACTCGATATCGTCAAAAGACTTTGTGAAGCGATGCATATTAAGATCTCTGTGACTTCCTCTACTGAAGGAAGTATAGTTGCTTTGCAGTTTGCGTAGCGTGCTGATCTTCCAAATAACAGTTTTAAAATACAGGCTCTTATACTCACAATGTTATATCTTGTCATTGAGGATATAAAACATTTACAAATTGCATCTTAAAAGGTTAAAATATAGTATTATTTTTTAGGAAAAGCCATGACCATTACCATAGATGACACTCTTTCACAACAACTCTCTTTTTATCAAGACCTCCTCAAAAAAGACGTGAATACCATGTTGCATGAGGCATTTGAACAGTACTTTGTCAGTGAAGAGAAACGTTTGGCAGAACAAGACCCCCTGACCAATCTCTCTTATGATGAGTTTTGGGACGGGGTTGATCTGTAACTGTTAACATTGACTTAACGTCAACTACCTATGATGATGTATCTCAAATAAACCTAAGGTACATTCATGAAAAAAACAGTTTTTTTACTAGCACTCTCACTCTCTTCACTCTTTGCTGCCGTTGATACTACTGCCCCGCTCCCTACAATCGTTTTGGAAGGAGACAGTGGTGGTTACTACAGTGGTAAGTCTTGGAACTCCGAGGTTTTAAAAGGCAAGACAACGATGTTGATGTATGTTGATCCTGATGAAAAAGATAAAGGTGAAATCTTTAAACCAACTATCGCAAGGTTTGAAAAAGATCTCGACTTTGATAAATTTCAGATACTTGTCATTATTAATCTCAATGCTACATGGAAACCGGATGCTCTCATCAAAAAGATGATGAAAAGTAAGCTGGATGAGCATCCCAAGCGTACCTATATCCTTGATGCGGACTCTGTTCTTGTCAAAGGTTGGAATTTGCCTGATGATGAATACAATACATTGATCATAAACAAAGAGGGTAAGGTCATCTACCAACATCAAGGGGAATGGAGCGCTCCTGAGATACAGAAGATCGACACTCTTGTACAAAAGGTCGTACATTAACATTCTCTTAACAAAGAGTGACTACTATATTGATATCAAGGAGAACTTATGAAAAAACTTGCACTATTACTGTTTGCTTCAGTATCACTTTTTGGTGTTGATGGCTATGATGTCTATAAAAATAACTGTGCTGCATGTCATGTAGAGATGATCACCAAGGCAGAGACTCTAAAAACCTTTAACAAACTAAAAGCACCCCCTATGATAGAGGTCTCTAGACAGCTTAAAGACACTATTATTATTAAAGGTGATGATGACGAAGTTCACCGTTTTGTGACGATCGCTTTTATTAAAGAGTATGTCAAAAATCCATCATTAGACTATTTTATGTGTAATGCAGGTGCAGTAGATCATTTTGGGGTCATGCCTGCACAGTCACATCTTAATGATGCCCAGCGTCAAGCTGTAGCAGAGTGGATCTATGATCGTTATGATGGTGTAGAGTTCAAGTAAAAGAGATGTTGTAATGGGCTGTGGGACACAGTTAAAGAGCCTACTTTAAAAGCAAATAGTTATATATAGATTTACGTTACTTTTTCTCTTGCCACTTCTCATACTAATCCAACTACACAAATTTTGAACTTACAGTAGGCATGAAGTTTTACTAGATATTGAGGACGATAATATACTCTGTACCATAATCGCTGTATAGAACCATTTCACCCTCAAGCTGTTCCTCGACCAAGGTTCTGATCAAGGAGAGGCCCAGAGCATCTTCTCTCACATGCTCCTGATCAAAACCCTCTCCACTATCTCTATATGAGAAGATATATTTTCCTTCAGAGTGATGCAGGTAGATCTTGATGAAGTTATCCTCTTCTTTGAGAGCATGTTTTATAGTATTTGAAATCATCTCATTAAGTATAAGTCCTATATATACAGCTTCACGCAAGGGTATAAAGGCATAGACATCGAGTGTGATCTCACAGTTTTGTGCATTTAAAACACCTTCATCAGACCTATCAACAAGCTCATGAAAGTACTCTGACATATCGATCAGTTCGAGATCATCTTTTTGATACAAGATCTCATGTGTCTTAGCGATTGCTCTAATACGATACTCCAAATCATTAAAGGCATCACCTGCCACACCATCGAGTTTAGAAGCCTGCATTCTGATCAAAGATAGGATCAGCTGTAGATTATTTTTGGTCCGATGGTGTAACTCTTGAAAGAGTGTCTTGTTGTTGGCCAAAGCCTGACTCAATTCTGCCGTACGATCTTCGATCTCTTGGGTGACCACCTTGTCACGGTTTTGCAAGGTGATCAGTAAAAGCTGTTCAGAGTCCTTCTTCTCCTCTTGTAAGATCACATAACGGTCAGAAAAGGCTAATGAGAGGATTAGTGCCTCAACACCTGTGAGATAGAGTATGAGGTTTGGCATTTTGTACATTACAGAGATAAAACCCAAAGCATCTAAAATAATAATAATATAACCCACGATCAACATCAGCCACGCCAAGGCATAAAAACGGGCCTGTTTGTTTCCCTGCAAGTAGACATAGACCCCACTGAATGTGTTGAAAAACACAAAAGCAAGTCCCGTAAAGAGACCTGCTTCTGGCAGGTATAACCAAGAGGTTCCAAAAAGGGGTATCTCTACCACCGCTAAAAATATAAAAAGCCTATAAACCTTGTCTAAACGTGGAAAATCTCTGTATGTCATTAAAAAACGTCGTGCGTAGAGCGAAGCACTGAAATACATCAAGCCTACCTGAAAAGCCCATGTTGTATGGGCAAGGGCCACCATGCTGGGCGGGAAGACCAGAGCAATGACTGACACATAAGAGAGCTGCTGTAAGACCACTGCAAAGATATAAAAAACATAGTAGATATAACTGATATCTTTGGTATAAAAGTAGACCAAAACATTATAAAGCATCAAAGAGGCAATAAAACCCAAGACAAAGACGATCTTAGCGATCTCGTAAATACTCTGGTCGATAAAATTCTCTGAGGCCTTCAGAGAGAGGGTAAAGCGGGTGGTCGTTTTATGATTAATGATCTTAAGATAGTAGGTCTCTATACTGTTTGGGTCAAACTCCAGGATATAGGTGGGATTCAGTGTACTTTGGGAGAGGTTTTTACTCTGTAGGCGACGTTTAACGACCTGAGCATTTTCATCATACAATGTCACATTGTCAAAAATAAGGTTTTCCATCTCAAGATACCTATGATAACTCTCATCATGATGGTTGACAAACACCATCTTTACCCATAAGACTCCCTCTTTCATGATCCCAAGGTTACTATAGGAGCTGTTGACTTCAACAAACTGACCCGCAGCAGCTATCTGGTCCAGGCTTTTATGGGCAGTGTCATGATAAAGCAGTGTAGCTGCATTGATATTTTGTGTGTCCAACGAGACATCTATAGGTTTTGCCAATAAGATGTTTATCAATACTAAAATGAGTAAAATAAGTTTCATACATTAAGTATAAACGCTGAGCGTTGCAAAAACATTCCATTTTGAAATTTTTGTGAAGTTTTAGTTTGTTTTTGAAGATTAAGTAGTAATAAAAGTTGTAATTGGTGGAGCATAGCACAACCAAACATCTCGCAATATAGGGCTTTATGAGAGTCTATTTAAAATATACCCCTAAATAGTACCCCATTTTTTTAAGCGTGGAAAGAAAGTAACATTTAATTGTAAGGCTGCTTTGGTTTAGACTTGGGTTTTGTTCTCAAACGTGGAATTGTACTTACTGCTTGGTATCCAGCTGCACAATTTTAAAAGCAAATATGATTAAAGTACCTCGCCTCAATGCTTTAGAGAGCATATGCGCACGGTTCAAGGGCATCGCATACGATTACAGATTTGATATTGTCTTGACTCGCCCATTTGAAGTTTAAGGGCGAATTTTGGCTACACCTATGTAAAAAGGTCGTTACTTTCGGTGTACCCTTATCAACCTCATTGCTGGTTACAGTGCTAAAGGTTTGCTACTAATGAGCTGAGTGTTGATCTCTCCAACGACTCTTCCTATAACATACTCTCTAAACTCATCTATTGGTATAAACAAGATGTGCCCGTCTGTGTCTTGATCTAGCGTTATGCCTATGCCTTTACTACCGTAGTTATCGCACCTTGCAACATTTGCGCCTATGATCGATGCACCTTTGGAATTGACTGCAAAGACTCCACCGCCTGTAGGGTTGGTATGCTCGATGTCAACTATGACGGTGTCACCCTCTTTGTGTAACGGTTCCATACGGTTGTTATAGACTTGTACGAATGAGAAGCGACTTAAAATCGTACTATCCTCATACAACGATGGTACCACTACTGTATCTGCTTGCGCTGCTAATAGCTCGTTCATTGTGCTTTACCTGTTGTGGCGGCATCTTCCTCATATGCAGTTATCCTCTCTCTTTGGACTTTTGCTAAATCGTTTGCACGGTCAAGAACCCTTTGAGCATTTAAAAGCTTTCTCTCCACATCTGCTTCCTCATCATCATTACAAGGTAGCAAGTCAAAACAATGTCTTTCTATTGCGTGACATTGACTCATGATAATATCAGCTATCCCGGTCACCTCGCTAGGGTCTAGATAATCGTTTTCCCTAGCTAATAGCTTTGCCACTGCAAATATTGAGCTCTCACTTTTCATGATATTATTAATCAATGTCCATGGTGTACTGTCATACTCTAAAGCATGTTTTGTGTTATTATTCATG
>WGDB01000161.1 GCA_015493495.1 Helicobacteraceae bacterium
AAAAGTTTAGAAAGTTTCAAAGTTGAAGCCAGAACTAAACTCGCGGAGCTTACTAAAAATATTTACGAAGCAGCGGGTGGGGAGTTTAACATCAACTCTCCAAAACAACTTGGTGAGATCTTGTTTGATAAGCTTGAACTCCCTTATGGTAAAAAGCGCAGTACTGATATCAAGGTCCTGACTTCACTGATGGGTAAACACCCCATCATAGAGTATATCATGCAGTATCGTGAGATGTTCAAACTCTACTCGACCTACATAGAACCGCTGCTTGAGTTGAACCAACGAAGTGAAGATGGTCGTATCCATACCTCTTTTGTCCAGACGGGAACGGCGACAGGGCGTTTGAGTTCTAAAAACCCTAACCTACAAAATATCCCAACACGTTCAGAGTTGGGTGCACGTATAAGAGGGGCCTTTGTAGCACCTGAAGGCAAACTTCTTATCGGGATCGACTATTCGCAGATAGAGCTGCGTCTTTTGGCCCACTTCTCTGAGGACAGTGTCTTGGTTACTGCCTTTAATGATGACAAAGACATTCACATGCAGACGGCCATCGTCTTGTTTGGTGAAGAAGAGGCGGCTTCCAAACGTAGCATCGCTAAGACGGTGAACTTTGGTCTGCTTTATGGAATGGGACCTAAAAAGCTCTCTGACACGCTGGGTATTACCACCAAAGAGGCAAAAAGTATCATAGAAAAGTATTTTGAGAGCTTTCCTACGGTGAAACGCTACTTCGCTTCTATTGTTGAACGCTCTAAAGAAGAGGGCTATGTGGAGACCTTGCTCAAACGTCGTCGTTACTTTGACTATGCAAGTGCGGTACCGATGATGAAGGCGGCTTATGAGCGTGAATCTGTCAACACCGTCTTTCAAGGGTCTGCAGCAGACCTCATAAAAATGAGTATGAATAAGATAGCATCTGTGATAAAAACGAGACAACTACCCGTTAAGATGATGTTGCAGATCCATGATGAGCTTATTTTTGAGGTTGATGAGGCTGATGCAGAAGCGATGGCAGCGGAGTTTAAAGAGATTATGGAGTCCATACATGAACTTCGTATTCCACTCAAGACCTCACTCAACATTGGAAAACATTGGGGTGAGCTGAAATAGCGATATACCCCATAAATATGGGGTATATCTTAACTATCAGTTAATAAAACTGCTATAAAATGGCAAGCTAAAAACAAAATCTCTCTCAACGGGTTGTTCGCAACCGCTTGAGAGATATTTACAAGGATGAAAATGAAACAAATCTTAGACTTTATCGGTTCGATGAAGGTGATGGCTATATTGATGCTGATCTTCGCAGTGTCGATAGGATACGCAACGTTTATTGAAAACGATTATGGAACGATGACAGCACAAGCCGTTGTCTACAAAGCACGCTGGTTTGAAGCACTAATGATTATTTTGAGTGCCAATCTTATTTTGAATATCATTCGTTTTAAGATGATACAAAAAAAGAAGATCCTGATCCTGCTTTTTCACGTAGCATTTTTAGTGATACTAATAGGTGCGGCAGTGACACGTTATTATGGTTTTGAGGGGATGATGCATATCCGTGAAGGACAAAGTTCAAATCTTATAACATCATCTGACACCTATCTGAAGGCTGTGTTTACCGATAAAGAGGGTAAAAAAAGCCAGTATAAAAAGCAGTTTTTGATGTCTAAGATGAGTAAAAACAGTTTTGAAAGCAGTGTGAACCTTGAAAACGGTGAAGCGGTCACTCTTGAACTATTGGAGTACATCCCAAATGCGACCAACTCTATTGTTGAAGATCCAAATGGTAAGGCTATCATTAACTTTATGGTAACGAGTGGCAGCTCAGGTGAACCTGTTCAACTTAAAGAGGGTGCTTACTATGAAGGAGCTACCCTTGTTTTGAACTTTGGTTCTCAAACAGCCTTTGGCAAGCCTGTTGTTAACTTCTTTGTAAAAGATGGTCAGTTACATATGAGCCATCCTATGGCACTTGGAGCCTTCTCTATGGATACCAAGACCAAGTCAGATCTTAATGCTTCTGAAGACTCTGAGGCAACACACCGTACACTCTTCTCAGCAGAAGGTACAAACTTTGTTGTGCGTGACTTCTATGCACACGCTAAGCAGGTCGTAGTACCAGCAGCGACAAAGTCTGGTCCGATGATGCGTGCGAGTAACCGTGATGCGCTTCGTTTTAAAGTGAGCTATAAAGGTCAAAGCAAAGAGGCACTGGTCTTTGGTCAAAAAGGTATTGTAGGCGATGCAAAACATGTTGACTTCGGTGATCTTCATGTGGACCTGACTTATGGTGCTGAGTATATTAAGCTTCCATTCTCTATAAAGCTGGTGAAGTTTGATCTTGAACGTTACCCTGGATCCAACTCTCCAGCTTCCTATGCAAGTGATGTTGTCTTAATCGACAAAGAACAAAATATCAATGAGCCGTTTAGAATCTACATGAACCATGTCTTAGACCACCGTGGTTACCGTTTTTTCCAATCCTCATATGACCAAGATGAGAGAGGAACTGTTTTGTCAGTCAACAATGATCCGGGAACACTGCCTACGTATATAGGTTACCTTATGCTGGCTATTGGCCTTTTTGGTTCGCTCTTTGCAAAAGGACGTTTTTCTCGTCTTATGAAAGTGGCAAGAGATGCCAGTGAAGCACAAAAAGTCGCGGCAGCACTTCTTTTAGTTTTAGGTCTGGTACAAACTCCTGAGCTTCAAGCGGCAACGAACCCGCTTATTGCCGAGGTGAAAAAGTTTGACAAGGCCCATGCTGACAAGTTTGGTAAGCTGATGATCCAAGACAGTGCAGGGCGTATGAAGCCTATAGACTCTTTGAGTACGGAGATCATGCACAAGATGAACCGTAACAGTTCTATTTTGGGGCTCGATGCCAACCAGATCATATTAGGGATGATGGCCCGTCCTGAACCATGGCGTGATATTAAACTTATTAAGACCTCTCATAAAGGTGTCAACAAGCTACTTGGTGTAAAAGAGGGTGAAAAGACCGCTGCTTTTTCTCAGTTTTTTGAGTATCCGGATGAGATGGCTGGCTATAAGCTTAACAGTGCTGTTGAAGAGGCGATCCGTAAAGCACCAGGTAAACGTGACAAGTTTGACAAAGCAGTCTTAAAAGTAGACGAACGTGTCAATGTCGCCTACATGGTCTTCTCTGGTGCACTACTGCGTATGTGGCCAGTTCCAGGAGACGAGAACAACAAGTGGTTAGACACTATGGGTGCACTTCAGACGCTTAAAGGTGAACCGGCGTACCTTATCCGTCAGTTAGCAGTCAACTACTTTACCGCGCTTGACACAGGTTTGGCTACAGGTAACTGGAGTGATGCAGATACTGCTTTAAGTGCTATCGACAATTACCAACGTAAGATCGGTGCAGTGGTCTACCCCTCTCAGAGTAAAATAGACTTAGAGATATGGATGAACCATGCCAATATCTTTGAGCGTCTCTGGCCACTCTACTTTTTAGTAGGTTTCACACTTTTAGTCCTATCTTTTGTTAAGATCATCAAGCCAAAGTTTAAGCTTGCGATTTTCAGTAAAGCAAGTTTCGTTTTGCTGGTACTCTTTTTACTGGCACATACGGTTGGTCTTGCAATTCGCTGGTATATCTCAGGTCATGCACCATGGTCTAATGGTTACGAGTCTATGGTCTACATCGCATGGGCAACGGTTTTGGCAGGATTTATCTTTTCGAAACGTTCACCTATCACCTTGGCAGCGACTTCTATTTTAGCGGGTCTTATCTTGTTTGTAGCCCACCTAAACTGGATGGACCCTCAAGTCACAAACTTGGTGCCTGTGCTTCAGTCGTACTGGTTGAGTATTCACGTGTCGATGATCACGGCGAGTTATGGTTTCTTGGGACTGGGTGCACTACTAGGTTTCATTACTCTTATTTTATTCATTTTGAAAAACAGTAGTAACGAACGTCAAATCTCCCTCTCTATTAAAGAGCTCAACGCGATTAATGAGATGAGTCTTATGATCGGTCTGGCCATGCTGACGGTCGGTAACTTCCTAGGTGGCGTTTGGGCTAATGAATCATGGGGACGCTATTGGGGTTGGGACCCTAAAGAGACATGGGCACTAGTAACTATTTTAGTGTATGCAGTAGTTATACACTTACGTTTTATCAAGTCACTTTACACACCATTTTTATACTCAGTGATCTCATTGATGGCATTCACCTCAGTACTCATGACATACTTTGGTGTTAACTACTACCTAGCAGGTATGCACTCATACGCCAAAGGCGATCCAGTGCCGATCCCGGATTTTGTTCCAGTAACATATGCGATCGTATTTGTGATCATTATTCTTGCTGCACGTAACAGAAAGCTTTTCGATCCTAAAAACTGCTAAGTTGATGTATAAGTATCTCTTTATAGAGATGCTTGGTTTTTCTCTTTTAATCTACGCACTTCATATTTGAGACACGTATCATACTTTTTAATAAACTCCATATATAAAACCAATCCCTCCAGTTATTCTTCCGATGTTCGCATCAGTTTTATCTGCATACTCTATCCCGTTTGTTACTTCAAAACCGAAGTTAAATGTCATTTTTACATTTTTAGCCAAATTTGTTACTAGAGCAAGATCTGCACCAAAATAGATGTAATCGTCGCTAATCATACTACTTTTTAGTTTTCCAAGACCCATCTTGAATCCCCCGTTAAGATGTAAAACACGCTCATTACTGCTTAAATATGAGGTATTGATTTGATATTTGTTTATCGATGTGTCTATATCTGCGAAGGAGATATTATTGATACTATTATGATAACTGAGTTCCAATGCAAAATCATTTACAATGCCAAAACCAACTTTAGCACTGGCCAACCATATACCTGTGCCATCAAAATCTTGATAATAGCTATCTGCTCCAACAAAGTAACCAGTGATTAAATCATCATCAAATATAGACTGATATTTTTGTGTATGATCTTTTGCTTCAACAAAAGAACTCAAGGAAGATAATGTAAGTATTAGTAATAATTTTTTCATGATAACTATTGTAACTAAAATAGTTAAAATATGTATTAATTAATTTTAATCATACCTCCACCAAATGTATACAGAGATGTAGCTTATAATTGTTAGTATGTAGACGTACTAATTAATAGTGTTGTCACTGCTGGTAATATATTGTAGAGATACCCTTTGGATAAAGGGTATTTTAAAGTATAGAGGGAGGATGGAACTGTGCCAGCAATAGTGATTAGAGTTAGAGGTCTATGGTTAGAAAAACTCTTTAATCCCTTCATCAAACAGCTTGTCCATCAAAGTATCAAAACTGGTAAATTCATTGCGCTCTTCAAAGCTTGTGAGACGGTTCTTTATAAATTCCAGGCGTTGGGTCTGCGGCTTTTCAGTGAGGCCTTTGAAGTAACTCTTATGTATCGCTTTGTAGAGCCTGAAACTGATACTTGAGCCATTGGTTTGGATAAAAAAACAGGCACTGAGCTGTTTGATCTTGGACTTTTTAAACTCGACACTTAAAACCTGTGTCTTGGTGGAGAAAAATCCGCCAAAGTTCTCTTTTTCTACATAGATGGCATATCCTTCCAGTCTTACAGACTCTATTTCATTGTAGATAGCGTTTAAAAAAAGTTCCTCGACTTGCGACGCACTTTTGGCATTTATGATCTGCAGGCTCATTTTGTCTGCGTAGATATTTTCGTATTTTAAATTCATAGAGGCATTATATTGTATTGTAGGAAAGTACAGATGAAAAATATTAACATCTGCCATTTTTTTGTGGGCTATACTCTCTATGGAGTATAATAGAACTACCTAAAATAGACAAAGGCTTGACACCATGAAGGGAAGCATGATCATTACATACAAAATCCTCTGCCAAAAAGATACCAACAAAGAGATTACAATAGAGGCACTTCTAAATAACGAAAAAGTAGCCAAGGCAATAAAAAGCGAGTTTGGCAAGGGCTTACGTAATCTTGTGCTCTCTAGTGACGAGAAGGCCGCTGTATTGACTCTAGCGACAGAAAAAGAGCTGTATCAGTTTGAGGTGAGTAAAAATGACTTTGCTGACATTTTAGACCTTGCAGAAGATGATGCCAAGACCCGTAAACTCTTGAAAAAAGAGTGTGATCGTGTTGAGATCGTTGACATAGAGACCTCTCACACATAAGCATTTCTTGTGTTACCTATTATCTATATGGGTGTAACCTCTGAGTATTTTTCACGTATTTTAGTAAGATAAAACTATTCTTTGTTTAAAATATTGATATCGATAGATAAAATTATATTTATAACTAAAGGAATTAAAATGAAAAACAGTCTTCTAAAAGGTGCCATTGCACTTTCAATAGTAACATCTTCTCTAATGGCAGGTGGTAATGCGGGTAGTGAGTCTTCTGCACGTTTGGATGCACTTGGTCTTAATGTCTACCAGACTGCTGACAACTATAACATCTGGGCAAACCCGGCTTTTTTAAACAGTAACGGAAGTCAAGCGACGATCAATGTACGTGGTCAAAACACAAGAGGTGTTATGGCTGGTGCCAGTGTAAAAACAGGCGGCGGTACAATTGGTGTTTATTTTGGTCGTCCAAGCGTTAACAATACAAACAACATGGCGTCAGCTGTTAATACTGTTGGTTTTACTGCTGCAGGGGCAATTGCTAATCCTACTCCTGCAAACCAGTTGGATCTTATGTATTCTATAGGTCTTAACGATGCGATGGATCTTGGTTTTCGTTTTAGTCATAAAGGTACAGATAATGGAGGAACAGCAACCGCTGGTGTTGTTTCTACGACTACTGAAGAGTACTCAACAGAGTGGGAGTTTGAAGGAGGTATCCTTCTTAAAGAGTTAGGTCTTGATGTCTCTTTGGCTATTGGTATGCCTTTTTATGAAGAGTCTGTGACAGCTCCAGCTGCTTCAACAAGCATCAAAGATAAAGGCGCTATGTTCTGGACTTTGCAAGGAGGATTTAACATTGCTCTTGATGAAAGTTCACAGGTCCGTGTCAATGCTCTGTTGGGAAATGATTTCTTAGACTCTGAAGTTACAAACATCATTGCCGGTGCCACGACCACAGAGACCCGTAAAGACACTTCGTTTCTTATGGGTGGTACTGCAACCTATAGCTCTATGTTGACAGAAGAGGTACAACTTTTTTTAAACACAGGTCTGATTTATGCCTCTTCAGTGCAAGAGTTGACTAACTTGACACCACAAACAGGTAAGGCTGAGAGTTATACATTAAACGTACCAGTTGTTGGATCGATCGAAGCTGCTGTTAATGAAGAGTGGACTGTTCGTAGTGGTGCGTCTGTAACAGGTCTCATGCTCTACAATGGTCAAAAAACTGAGATCGTAGGAACCAGTTCTTCAGACACCAACCCTACCTCCCCTATGAGTGTTAACATGAATATCGGTTTTGGTTACGCGCCTACAAAAGATATCAATGTTGATGGTGTAGTGAGCCAGGGTGTACTCTTTGGTGGAGGTAACCTGCTTAGTGGTTTGACTTCGAAGATCACTGCTTCATACAGTTTCTAAAGTACAAGTGCTTTAGAGGTACCTTGGTCTAATCCAAGGTCCTTGTTTTATCCTTAACTACCGGCATCTCTCTCTTTTTATAAAATAACATTTTTTGCACTTTGACTATTCCTGATAAGAGATCAGACTCTTAAAAGAGCGTAGATGTCTGCGATATCAGCCTTGAGTCGATATAGCTTTTCTATGTCGCCTGACTGTAAGACAAGGTTCAGAGTCTGTAACATAGTTTGTAACTTCTGTTCTACAGTTATTGCGGAAGCAGGTTGTGATTCAGTTCTCTTGGGAAGCAGTTTGTTCTGTTTCTCTTTTAGTGATTCAACGTGTTTTACAAACTCTTCTTTAACAGAACTAATATCGTATTTGTAATAGGTCTCTCCTGAACGTGCGGTGGTGGCTTGGGCAATGCCATGGGTAATAGCCTGCTCAAAAGGAAAACCTTTTTGTTCAGGATGTTTGGCATCTCTAATCCTTAAGTCATAGAGTATATTGCCAACATCTTTGGCTTCGAGTTCATAGGTTTTTGCTATCTGTGTCATGGTCTGAAACATGTTCTATCCTTTATATGTGATAGGTACACTTTAAAATAAATATAATAAAACATATAAAAATATGTCAATTTGACATGCAAGATTTTAATTACAATACGAAGACGGAGATATAGAGAGTATATAACCTCTAGGTTTGAGAAAGTTCCTGAAGTTTAGTGACGGTTTTCCAGTTGCGTGTTGTAGCAACTACTTTTAGCTTTTTTTCTATAAAGATATTAGTGAGTTTTGTTTTAGAAAAACCGTTTGGTAAATAGACATAGAGATGTTTTCCAACAGCTAAGAATTGCTCTGGGGTGTGGACATAGGACATCAGTATTTCTACATTATCTACAGTAGGTATTTCTGAAAGAAATATGACAGCTAAAGTAGACGCCTGTTCAAGAGGCTCCATCTTAAAAGGAAAATCTTGATATATGGTGTCAAGTTCTTGATGTGTGATAACAAGGCTCTCTATATCTAGGTCAAAGTGCTCTTTAATGCCTTGTTTGATCTCTTGTGCCATATGTGTTGTATTTATCGAAGATGACTCAAAAACCAGGTTTCCACTCTGTATATAGCTTCTGACCGCAGTATGGCCAAGTTCTTGATAAAGTGTCTTGATCTGTTCCATCTTGATCTTGTTTTTACCACCAACGTTAATGCCTCTCAGTAGTGAAATATAGACCATTTAGTTCTCTTTTTGGTGTATTAGTTTAGAGATGTACTGTCGCTCTATATTTCTATTTTTAATGAGACGCAGAAGTACTTCTATGGCAAAGGCAACAACAAAAGTCAGAACAATAAAGAGTCCAAAATGTGGGATCTTACTTGAGGTGTAATAGATGGCAAAGCCTGCTGCACTAAAGGTTCCTACAATGGCTAAGAGTACCAATGGTAAGTTTGCTTGAGTCTCTTTGATCTTAAAAAGGTGACCGGTATGGGTAAGTCCTTGGATGAGCAGTACAGTGACGGAAGCTATAGAAGCAATGGCACCTAGGTCTAAAAACAGGATGAGTGGGACAATAAGAAGGGCAGAAATGACAAGACCTTCACTGTTATGAAAAATATGTCGTTCATACGCCTCAGGCAGATTTCCCTCTTTTGCGAGTGTATAGCTAATTTGTGTGACAGCGTAGAGTGTCGCGTTGATGGCTGAGGCCGTGGCTAACAGTGCTGTTGCTGCGATGATCTTAAAGCCAAGTGCTCCAAAGACAGGCTGGGCTGCAGTGGCCAGGGCAAAGTCCTTGCTCTTTATAATTTCAGAAAGGCTCAAGTTTCCAAAAACAGCGACAGAGACACCGATGTAGAGAAGGGTGACTAAAGAGATAGAGAGGATCATTGCTTTTAACATCGTCTTTGACGGGTCTTGCATATCTTCGACGCTGTTGGTGATGACACTAAAACCTTGAAAGGCAAAAAAGGTAAGACCTAAAGCATATAAGACATGCAGACCACTCGGTGCATCGGCCAAAGAGAAGTTTTCAGGCTTGATGTAGAGAAGGGCAGCCGTGGTAAAAGCTACTAATGCAATGAGTTTTATGATAACAATAAGAGACTCTGCTCTGGCCACCATAGCAGCGCCGACAAGGTTGATAATGACAAAAACCGCCACAATGGCCAGGGCAAAAATATTGGTGTAAAAAGGGGTGACACCTGCACTCATGTAGGTTGCGGCATAAGTACCAAACGACTTGGCGACAGCTGCAAGCGCGATGAGTTGCGCCATGTAAAAGAGTACGCCTAAAGAACCTGAGAAAAATCCTTCTCCATAACTCTGTACCAAGTACTCGATAATACCGCCACGACTAGGGTACGTGATGGCCAGTTTACTGAGTGAGTAGCCACAAAGCAGGGCGATGATGGCAGCTATAAAAAATGAGAGTGTTACAAGGTTTCCTGCTATGGCACCTGCTTGACCGATGACGATGAAGATCCCTGCACCTACCATGGAGCCTATGCCTAAAAAGACAGCACTCCAAAGGCCAAAGGCTTTTTTGTCTATTTTGTGATCCAAATGATCTCCTTTATTTGTCGACGAGTTCTGTAGTCTCGATCTTGTAAAAATCTTTTAATTCATTATAAAGTTCCGGGAATGATTTTTTAAGAGCATGTGGCGACTCAAAAAAACGCTCTGAGACTACGGCAAAGAACTCTGCTTCATTGGTGGCTGCATAGCTGCCAAGAAGTTTGTATTTACCCCAGTCCCGGTTTTTAAGGCTCACTTCACTTAACTTTTGGAAGTCACCAAAGAGAACCCGACTCCAAGCATCATACTTAGATTTTTCTATGGGTGGTACGCCATCGATCTCGCCATCTAAAAAGTCGATCTCATGGGCAAACTCGTGGACGATGACATTGTTGTGTCGGAGATGGTAGGCTTCTTGTTTTGCCTCATGCCAAATGATGATGACGGTGTCGTTGGAAGACTGTCCCTCTATTACAAAGTCGGCTTTAGTGTAGATGCCACCACTGTTTTGCACACTCTCTATGGCTACGGCAGAAGGGTAGACGATGATAGTTTGCAGGTTCTCATAACAGTGGGCTTTCTCAACATGCAAAAGAAGTAAACAAGCATAAAAACCAATGATCACTTTCATCTCTTCGCTGATCTCTATGTCTACGCCAACAAACTCCTTGGTAAATGCAAACTCCATAATGGAGTGTTCTATCTTCTCTTTTTCTTGAGGTGTTAAGTTTTTGTAGTGGGGTGTCTTCTCTAAAAACCTACGGTGTTTGGCTTTAAAAGGAGTGTTCTCAGCTTTTAAAAGAAGTCGTTTGTGTTTGTAGTAGATAAAAAAAGAGATGCTAAAGGCAAAAAGACCTAAACCCAAAAAGAGAATGATAAGAGCGAGATAATAAGGCATATAACTCATTTGTAAAAGGATATCCCTAATGATAACCCTTTTACGTTAATGTAACGTTACTTGAACCAACTCTTAACACGGTCAAATGCAGACTCAAAAAGAGACTCATGAGGTTTAGACTCTACACCAAAACTCTCTTGGAGTTGATCAAGAAGGTCATACTGATCATCACTTAGTTTTTTAGGATAGGTCAGGTTGACTTGTGCGATGAGTGAACCTTTTCCATGGCCATGAACATCTTCAATACCTTCACCTCTAAACTTAAAGTGCTGTTTATCACGCGTACCGATGTCAAGTTTGAGTTCAAGATCACCTGTTAATGATGGTATCTTAATGGTCTCACCCATAACTGCTTGAGTAAAGAAGACAGGCACTTCAACATAAACATCATTGCCATTACGGATAAAGGTTTTATCCTCTTCTACGATGAAGGTGACATAAAGATCGCCACGACTGCCATTTTTCCCGATGTTCCCTTTACCAGAGACTCTAAGACGGTTCTCTGTGTCAACACCTGCAGGTACTTTAACAGTAACAGTCTCTTTAACGACTGTAAAACCTTGACCGTTACAATCTTCACACTTCTCACCTGGCATCGTACCTTCACCATGACAGACAGGACAGGTTTGTGAGAAGGTCATAAAGCCTTGTCTTACATAAACCTGACCTTTCCCGCCACATTGAGAACAACTTTTGACTTTGCCATCTTTAGCACCGGTACCTTTACATGTTTTACACGCATCTTTGTATTTAAAGTCGACCTCTTTGTCACATCCAAAGACAGCCTCTTTAAAGCTTAGGCGAATTTCAACAGCCATGTCAAGAGGATATTTCTCTTGAGGCCCGCGAGAACGGCTACGCCCTCCGCCAGCACCACCAAACATCTCTTCAAACATACTGCCGAGATCATCAAAACCACCGCCAAAGCCACCACCTTGACTGCGGCCACCACCATTTTGTAGACCCTCTTTACCATAACGGTCATAGACAGAACGTTGTTGATCATCGCTAAGTACCTGATAGGCTTCGTTGCAGTACTTGAACTTTACTTCGGCTTCAGCATCACCAGGATTTTTGTCTGGATGCCACTTTTTGGCAAGTTTTCTATAGGCCTTTTTAATGGTTGTTTTGTCCGCATTTTGCGAGACTTCTAAAATTTCATAATAACTTAAATCTTCCAAGGTTGTTCCTCATAATGGTAATCGGGATAATTAATTTCGGAATTATACCATTTGAAGTATTGAAATGAGAATAAATTTGAGTGGAGTTGTGTCAATGTTAAGAGATGATTAAAAAATTAGGTGGATCGGAGTGGAAAAATTCTCAAAAATAACTCGATGAGAGATTATAGACTTAGCTTTGAAAGAAAATAGCTTTTACAAACTTAGAGGCTTGGTACTCTGTATCATCTCTCCAAACAGCAGTGACTTCTGCTAGTTTCATTGTGTGTGGCTGTAATTACGTGATTTAACAGTACATATAACCTCTTCATCATGGACTCTGCGCTAGAATCAGACCAATGAATAATTCACTTGAAAAATTTAACCGCCTTGTCGATGCTTTAGAAGAGTTACCCACTATAGGGCAGAAGTCTGCGACTCGTCTTGCCTACCATATGGTAATGAAAGACAACTTTTCAGCACTGAAGATCGCACATGCTATAGAAGATGCATTAGGTTCACTCAGAAAGTGTCACTCTTGTGGTGGGATGAGTGAGGATGAACTCTGTTATATCTGTTCAGACGAAGGTCGTAATCATTCACTGCTGTGTGTGGTCGAAAATGCTAAAGACATTTTGACCATAGAAGAGAACGGTCTTTTTGACGGACGCTTTTTTGTACTCGACTCCATAGAAGAACATACTATTACCCATCTTCAGAATATGGTGGAGAGCGGAGTCACTGAGGTGGTATTTGCCTTAACTCCATCCATCGCCAATGATGCTGTGATCCTTTATATTGAAGATAAACTCGAAGATTATGACATCTTGTTTACACGGATTGCACAGGGTGTTCCTACGGGCGTCAGTCTGGAAAATATAGATATGCTCTCGTTGTCACGTGCTTTAGAAGATAGAGTACGTACATGATACGAGGTGTTGTTTTTGGTTCTATAGGCCTTCTTATCAGTGGTTGCGCCAGTGTGGGGTTGAATAGTGACTCCGTAGGTGTTGTAACTGAGACTTATGGACAGTGCCTTGTCAATACTGAAAATGGACCAAAATTCAATAAAAAGAGAGTCACTTTTTATTGTCAGGATGAATGGGTACTTCTTGGGAAGCCTTTTGAGAAAGAGGGAGCATACTATTTTGAGAGTGCTAAGCTTGTAAAAAATAAAAAGGGACAGTATATAGAAGATAAAAAACGTGTGCGTCTCATCAAGGGTTTACACTCCGTTTGTCAACTTCAGCCCATTCAAGGCCAAGGGGATCAAACAATACGCCGTTACTATTTTGATATGAGTTTGAAAACCTGCCGTCCCTTTATCTGGCATGGATCGGGTGGTTTTGTGCCCTTTAAAAATGCTGATGAGTGTACAGCCTATTGTGAACTTTAGAGGAGATGTCAGATGTTCAGTAAAGTAAAAGCATGGTTCAAAAAACAAGACACAACTCTTTATATACGTTTTAAAAATGAGAAGGTCTACCTTTCTGCGCAACCCTCAGGAGAGATGCTTGAAGAGTTGGCCGTTATGGCGGTGGTAAAAAAAGGTAAAAACCTAAAGATCACAGCTATTGGCAAGGCAGTACAAGAACTATCCGAAAAAGACAACTCGGTGGCTTATGCCCCATTTTCCCCTTTATCTCTAGAACCTGAGAATTTTGAACTTGCAGAAAAGTTTTTGGTAGCATTAGTCAAAAAGGGGCTCTCTTCATCAGCGTTGATCCGACCTAAGGTCATCATACATCCTGACAAGACTCACTTAAGTGAGATGGAAGAACAAGCTTATAGAGAATTGGCACTAAGTGCTGGAGCGAGAGAGGTGGCTGTTTATATTGGAAAAACATTAGAACCCGTTGATTTTGAAGAAATACTTATTCAAAAATAATCTTTACGATTAGAATAAAATGTTAAAATAGTTATAAGAATTAGAAACTCTTAAGTTTAAAAAAGGTCTTAAATATATGAAAAAAAAGTTTACCATTAACAAGATGCCTGCACGGCTTGATTTTTTACAGAGTTTGACAGGTATTATTCTGGCACTCTTTATCACCGGACACATTATGTTTGAGTCTACTATTCTGGTCTCTAACGATGCGATGTATGCTATGACACAGTTCTTCGAAGGATACTACTTCTTTGGTGAACGCCATCCATGGATCATCTCTGTCTTGGCTTCAAGCATTCTTTTTATTATCATTGTACATGCTATCTTGGCACTGCGGAAATTTCCTTCCTCTTATAGACAGTACAAGGTGATGAAAGAGCACACCGTACGTATGAACCACCATGACACCTCTCTATGGGTGATCCAGGTCGTTACCGGTTTTGCGATGTTCTTTTTGGCTTCTGTACACCTTTATATTATGATCGCACAGCCGGAGATGATCGGTCCATACGCTTCCTCTGACCGTATGGTGAGTGAGATGATGTGGCCACTTTATTTGATGCTGCTTTTTGCCGTGGTGATCCATGCCGGTGTAGGGATCTACAGACTCATCTTGAAATGGGGACTTTTTGAAGCGGATCAGCAAAAGTTCATGAAACAGCGTCGTGCACTGCTCAGAACGATCATGTATTTCGTAGTGACACTCTATCTTGCAGTAGGTGTTGCCTCTTTGATGCGTTATATCGACATCGGTACTACCCATGATTATGGTGATGGTGAGCGTTATCATCCACAGAGTGAAGTCGAACAAGGAGCAGAAAAATGAAGATAGTCTATACAGATGTTCTGGTCATAGGCGGTGGTCTGGCAGGTCTTCGCGTGGCTACCGGTGTACGTGAACGTGGGCTGGAGACCATCATCCTGACCCTTGTACCGCCGAAACGCTCACACTCTGCTGCCGCACAGGGCGGTATGCAGGCCTCTTTAGCCAACTCTACGATGGGTGAGGGTGATAATGAAGATGTCCACTTTGAAGACACGGTCAAGGGAAGCGACTGGGGTGCTGATCAGGAAGTTGTACGTATGTTTGTCAATACAGCACCCAAAGCCATTCGTGAACTGGCTTCCTGGGGTGTGCCGTGGAGTCGTGTGCAGCGTGGTGACAGAAATGCCATCATCAACGCCCAGCATGTCACGATCACTGAAAAAGATGAAGCACATGGTCTCATCACTGCACGTGACTTCGGGGGAACAAAGAAGTGGCGTACCTGTTATACCTCTGATGGTACCGGTCACAGTATGCTCTATGCTATGGACAATAAGGCCCATGAAGACAAGATAGAGATCCGTGAACGTCGTGAAGCTATCGCACTGATCCATGAGCATGGGCGCTGTTATGGTGCGGTCTCTCGCAACCTGATGACTGGAGAGTTGACAGCATACATCGCCAAAGCGACGACAATCGCAACAGGCGGTTATGGCCGACTCTACAGTGTGACGACGAATGCGACCATCTGTCAGGGCATAGGGCAGGCGATAGCACTGGAGACAGGGATCGCTACACTTGGAAACATGGAAGCTATACAGTTTCACCCGACTGCTATTGTTCCTGTTGGTATTTTAACAACTGAGGGTTGTCGCGGTGATGGTGGGCTTCTGCTGGACAAAGATGGTTACCGTTTTATGCCGGACTATGAGCCGGATAAAAAAGAGTTGGCTTCTCGTGATGTCGTTTCACGTCGTATGACAGAACATATGCGTAAAGGCAAGGGTGTGAAGTCGCGTTATGGTGACCATCTCTGGTTAGATATTACGATACTTGGCCGTGAACACATAGAGAAGAACCTCCGTGAGGTCAAAGATATCTGTGAGAACTTCTTAGGGATCGATCCGGCTGAAGAGTGGATCCCGGTACGTCCGACACAGCACTACTCGATGGGCGGTATCCGTACTAAGTATACGGGTGAGTCTCAAACATTGGCTGGACTCTACTCTTGTGGAGAAGCAGCATGTTGGGACTTGCATGGTTTTAACCGTTTGGGCGGAAACTCTGTGAGTGAGACTGTTGTTGCTGGTATGATGGTGGCAGAGTACATCGCTGACTTCTGTGAGACAGAAGCAAGTGCAATCAACATATCGACCAAGACCATAGAGTGCTTTTTGGCAGAAGAGCATGACAAACTGGTACACCTCTTGAGCCACGACGGCGGCGAAGACTCTTTTGTATTGCGTGAAGAGATGGAAAAGATCATGATGGAAGATGTTGGTATTTTCAGAAATGGTCATGACTTACAAAAAGCAGTAGATGAGCTGCAAAAGCTATTGATACGAAGTCGTAACATCACCGTATACCGATCAAAGTCTCTAGCGGCAAATCCTGCGCTTGTTAACGCCTATAGAACACAAAAGATGATCAAGGTCGCCTTGACGGTGGCTTATGGTGCACTTTTACGTACAGAGAGTCGTGGGGCACACTCGAGAGAGGATTATCCTGAGCGTAATGATAAGCAGTGGCTCAACCGTACTATTACGACGTGGCGAGATGACAGCCAGACTTTGCCTGATGTGAGTTATGAGCCTATACAAGTTGGAACGATGGAGATGCCTCCGGGGTTTAGAGGTTATGGCAAGAACCTGAATATTGTTCATGATGAGAGTGAAGTCCGCCAAAAAGAGGTGGATGAACTGCGTGCAAAGATGGAAGCCGAAGGCAAAGACCGTTTTGAGATACAGAAGGCGTTGATGCCTTTTAGAGACAAGCTACCAAGAAAATATCAAGGACGCAATGAGCGTCTGTCAGAGAGGTTTGAAGGATGAGTGAAGCAAGAAAACTAAAGATAAATATATTACGTTACGATCCAAATGACAGTGAAGACCGTCCCCATATGGAAACGTTTGAAGTGACAGAAGCACCGGGCATGACGCTTTATATTGTTTTAAATGATATACGAAAACATCTGGACAACTCTTTGAAGTTTGATTTTGTCTGTAGGGCAGGGATCTGTGGCAGTTGTTCCATGTTGGTTAATGGTCGTCCGACACTGGCATGTAGTACTTTAACAGCCAAGTTAGACACAGAAATCACCTTAGCACCACTTCCGACCTTTGAGCTGATTGGTGATCTCTCAATATACACAGGTAACTGGATGCGTGGTCTTAATGAACGTTTAGAGACGTGGATCCATACCGAAGAGAAAAAAGATTATGATCGTTTAGAAGAGCGTATGGAGCCTGAACTCGCTGATGAGATCTATGAGATTGACCGCTGTATAGAGTGTGGCTGTTGTGTAGCAGGTTGTGGTACGATGCAGATGAATGATGATTTTGTTGGTGCTGTAGGTCTCAACAAGATAGCGCGCTATCAACTTGATCCTCGAGATGATAGAGATGACGAGGACTATTATGAACTTGTGGGTAATGAAGATGGTGTCTTTGGCTGTATGACTTTATTAGGCTGTGAAGATGTTTGTCCTAAAGATCTTCCTCTTCAGTCAAAGATCGCTTATCTTCGCCGCAAGATGGTACAGATAGGAAAATAAAGTTTACTGTTAAAATACTAATCACTCCGGATTTAGTCCGGAGTTTACTCTCTTAATATACTTCTTACTGCTCTATAAATTAATAATGACATTTTATATATACAAGGTACAAGTAGTTGTTCAGGTTTAATAGGTCGTATAATATATATAGATGAGAGTTGGAAAAGAGAAGAAGCTGATCGCATCACCAAAGTGATACGAGGCGTAGATTAAACGAAATCTACTTCAGAGACGTGGTGGTTGAGACCAAGCTCGTCAAGTGAACAGCCTAAAGCAAGACCGATCATTTGCTGCATGTGCAGGACTGGAAGCTTGACTTCACGACCAATAGCTACAGATGCATGGTGGTACTGTGTGTCAAGTTTCAGGTGACATAGAGGACATGGTGTGACCATCCAGTCAGCATTTTGATCCATAGCTCCTGCTAATGCATTACCTGTTAAGGTTGCAGCAGTCTTAGGTGCTTGAAGCTCTGCGTGAAAACCACAACACTTGTTCTTTTCATCATAGTCTACATTGTTACCACCACATGCGATGATGAGATCGTCAAGTGAAGTAGGGTTGTATGGGTTCTCCGGGCTCTTGTGAGACTCGTTTTGAAGCTCAGAAGGGCGGATGTTGTGACAACCATAAAATGGTGCGATGTTAAACTGGCTAAGTGGCTTAACCACCATCTCTTTAATTTTATCAAGACCGAAATCATCAATGATCGCGTAAAGAAAGTGTGTGACAAGAGATGTTCCCTTGTACTCAAGACCTACTTCTGCAAGTTTTTCATTTACACGTGCTTTTAACTCTGCATTGTTATCAAGACGGTGCTTGGTCATGGCAGTGTTGAGCTGACATGTATTACAGATGGTAACCATAGTCAGGCCATGTTTCTCAGCGTAAGCGATGTTCCGTGCATTAAGTACCAGAGACAAAAAGTCATCATAGTCTTGAAGGTGAGAAGCGCCACAACATGAAGCTTCTGTAAGCTCTACAAGCTCGATGTCAAGTTTTTTAGCAACGGCCATTGTTGACATCATCTGCTCAGGAGTTGACTCTTTGGCTGTACATCCTGTAAAAAGTGCATATTTTAATTTAGACATACTGACTCCTAATATTTCGTTGTTGAAGATGATTTGACAAGCTTTTGGATCTCGTCAAGTTTGTCTGATTTTGGCATGTTCCATGGAAGAATAATCTTACCTTTTTTGAACATCTTGATAGCAACTGGTACGTGCTTAAGCACACCGATGTTACCTTCAGAGTAGCGTACAAGCTCACCTTCGTCAAGAAGACCATGCTTCTTGATAGAGTGGGCAAAACCAACGGCGTGACGTTCAGCCACAGGGTTTTTGTGTACATTTTCCTGGAAGACCATCTGGTGAAGTTTGGTAATCTTCTCAATAGGATTGATATCTTTTGGACAAGCTTCAGCACACTCGAAACATTTGACACAGTCCCAAACACCCTGGTCTGGAAGAGAGATCTCTTCGAGACGCTCTTTATGTGACTCATCACGAACATCTGCTTCGAAACGGTAGGCTTTTACAAAGGCCGCAGGTCCGATGAACTGATCGTTGATCTGAGTGACTGGACAGGCATAGTGACAAGCACCACACTGGATACAAAGATCAGCTTCCAAGATGCGTTCTGCCTCTTCCGGAGTAACGATGCACTCTGTGTCCGGGTTCTCTTCGATATGAGAGTTAAGGTATGGGTGGACTTTAGCATGTTTTTCCCAGAAGTCGGACTTGTCGATGATCATGTCTTTAACCGCATGTTTGGTACTTTGCGGCTCAATAGTAAGCTCGGTACCAAAGATGTTGGTAAGTTCATGAAGGTTCATCTTACAAGCAAGTGTTGCTTTCCCGTTTACCTGAATAGCACAAGCGCCACAGATACCGTGACGACAACTTCTTCTGTAAGAAAAAGAACCATCGATGTCCCACTTGATGCGGTCAAGAATATCGAGGACAACCTCTTCAGAGGTAACTTCCATCTTGTACTCTTTGTATGTTGGAAGATAGTCTGTATCCGAGTTGAAACGAAAAACTTTAAATGTGACGTCTTTTGTTGTTATTGAATTATTATCCATCCCGTCTCCTTAGTATGTTCTGGCTCTAAGTTCATGTTTGCCAAGAACGACATCCATGTACTCAAGCGTGATCTCGCCATTGTCATCCATGTAAGCCATGGTGTGCTTAAGGAAGTTCTCATCATCACGTGTGTCAAAGTCTTCACGGTAGTGAGCACCACGGCTCTCTTTACGTGCCAAAGCAGACTCAACGATGAAGAGTGAATAGTCAAGCATGTGACCAAACTCTATAGCCTCTTGAAGTTCTGTATTGAATATCTTGGATTTGTCATCAATACGGATGTCTTTGTAACGCTCACGCAATACCTTGATGTTCTCTACCTGTATCTTCAATGTCTCTTCAGTACGGAAGACACCGGCGTTGTCTGTCATACCCTGCTGGAGTTCATGACGAAGATGTGGGACACGTTCAGTACCGTTGTTAGTAAGCACCCACTCCATCTCAGCGATCATACGCTCAGCATCTTTTTCAGTCGCGACTTTTAGCTCGATATTATCGATGTCTTTAACCATAGATTTACCAACAAAACGTCCAAAAAGCATCGCTTCAAGAACTGAGTTGGCACCCAGACGATTGGCACCGTGAACACTAACGCAAGAACATTCACCAGCAGCGTAGAATCCTTCTACAAACTCGGTGTTGTTTTTACGAACATGTCCGTCAATGTCACAAGGGATACCACCCATAGAGTAGTGTGCTGTTGCAGAGATAAGAATAGGTTCTTTGATCATGTCAAGACCCAGGAATGTGATGGCAAGTTCACGAAGTTCAGGAAGTCTTTCCATGATCAGATCTTTTCCAAGATGAACAAGGTTGATGTAAACGGCATCTTTTCTTGGACCGACACCGCGACCTTCACGAATCTCTTGAATAATAGCTCTTGCAACAACATCTCTAGATGCTAGTTCCATTGCGTTAGGTGCATACTTACTCATAAAGCGTTCGCCTTCAGAGTTTATAAGTTGTCCACCCTCGCCACGTGCAGCTTCAGAGATCAGTACACCATTACCTGAAAGACCAGATGGGTGGAACTGAACAAATTCCATGTCTTCGAGAGGAAGGCCATGGCGTGCAACGATACTCAGACCGTCACCTGTGTTTGCATGTGCATTCGAGTTGATCTTGAATGAACGTGCATAACCGCCTGTTGCAAAAAGAACAGACTTGGCATTGATGATCACCTTTTCCATGTTGCGGATGTTAAAGGCAACAACACCGTAAGCTTTTCCATCTTCGTAAAGTATGTCAGCAGCATAATACTCGTCCCAGAACTCAACACCCTCACGGAATGCCTGCTCGTACATTGTCTGTAGAAGCGTTAGACCGGTACGGTCTTTTGCATAACATGCGCGTGGAGATGACTGTCCACCAAATGGACGCTGTGCGATCATACCGTTCTCCTGGCGAGAGAAGACGGCACCCATACGTTCAGCCCAGCGAATTGTCTCTGGAGCATTTTGACACATGAACTCAACAGCGTCCTGGTCTGCCAAGTAGTCAGAACCTTTTACTGTGTCAAATTCGTGTAGTTCAACACTGTCTTCGTCGCTAAATGCGGCATTAACACCACCTTGAGCTGCACCTGAATGCGAGCGTAGTGGATGTAGCTTTGTGATAACTGCAACTTTTTTGCCAGCTTTTTGTAGTTCACGCGCCGCTGCATTACCAGCAAGACCCGCCCCAACAATAACTGCATCATAAGTATGAATAGTAATACTCATTAACCGTCCTTCAATAGAGTGATAGAGTGTTCGAAAAGCACTTCCAACTCATCACATAATATGATGTGATCAATTGGAAGTGTCCGTAATAAAAGGCGATTATAGCGTTAATTGGCGTGGTTAAGATTAAAGCTAAAAAGAGAAGGGTTAAAGAGGCGCTATTTAGAGGCTTAGAAAGGTGGAATGGGTATATTGGTAGCAATTAGCCACCATGAGGTATATACTATTTTAAAGCAGTATTTTTGTCACGTAGTTGAGCAATACGATTCCCACCATGTTGAATAGACATTGAAAGTACTTTGTTCGCTTTGCTCATTACTTCATTAAGAGGTTGGGACATCATCTTCTGAACAAAACCACCACTTAAAGTGATCTTGACACTTGTGCCATCTGGACTTTTAAAAGGAGTCTCTTCTATACTTTTGCGGATCAATTCACAATCATTGATCGCACTTGTCTTGTCCTGACGCGAGATAAAAATAGTAAACTGATTACGGTCGGTACGCCCTATGATATCGTTGCGTTGACCATACAAAGACATCATAAAACCTACCTTCTCAATGACAACTGCACTGAATGCTTCACCATACTGCATCTCTATCTCTGAAAGTTTGTCAATAGCAAAAACACAGACAGCAGTGTAATTATCCAGTTTCTGGTTCTTTTTAGAATTATATTCGTTTATAAACCCTTTGTAGCTGTTGATACCGGTAAGTTTGTCAGTATAAGCTGGGTTTTTAGCAGGAGCACTTTTTGTCGAGCGATTTAAATGTTTAGAGACTGCTTCTGCTTCTATAGTTGAAAAGGTAGGGATATTATCAATATCTGAGTGTGCTAATGCATTAAAATCATTTTGGACAATTTTAAAACGACTTGAACTCATAAAGTATAAAATTATAAGTAATAAAAAGATTACAGCTGAAAGTGCAAGTTGGATTTGAAAGCGCTGCTTTTCAAAAGCGAAATTTTTGACAATAAGAGTATTGATCTGTTGCATTAGGTATTGGTAGGCTTCAGCGAATGTATCACTGTAATCTTGTTGTTGTTCTTCACTTAGTGACTCTTGTGTAAACCAATCACCTGCTGCTTTGTTGAATATGTTTATAGCATTTTGCAGCTTGGTCAGGTCGTTATGGTAGTTGTTCTTTTTAGAAAAGTTGTTAATATAATCGTACTCATAATAGCCTTTTAAAGCATTTCCTTCATGACGTAATAAAGTGTTCTTTCCACGAAACTGTATGTTAGCAAGGTCAAGGTCACTGCGATCTAAATTATACACCGTAGTAGCAATCTCTTTTTCATTTTGTAGATTTTGTAATTTGAAAAAAGAGGTGTACTCACTCACGATAGTAAGTAGCAATAAAAATGAAAGTATAATAAGAAGCGTGACAAGAGTCTTTATACTGCCAAACATTTTAGAAATAGAGTTTTGCATTATGGGCCTTGGTTAGTTTATGTTTTGGTCTATTTTATTGTTAAAGGGGTTAATTGGGACTTAATTCCTCACGCAGCTGGTAAATGTTGTACTAATCCGAGAATTATTTGTTAAAATACAGTAAAAAAGATCTTAATGTGAATGCTGAAAGCTATTTTATAAAACTTTTCTCGGCACATACTGACCGTATAGGTGATGATGGCGCCATTATAGACCAGCGTGTCTATAGTAATGATGCCTTTTGCGAAAATGTCCATTTCAAACGCAGTTGGATGTCTCTTAGTCAAATCGCTTACAAATCCATGTTGGTCAACATCTCTGATGCCATTGCGATGAATGCTACCCCTCAGTACGCACTTCTGAGTGTTGCCATACCCTCTAGTTATACCTTTAATGAGCTCAGAGAGCTTCATACAGGTTTTGAGATGGCTGCAAAAAAGTTTGGTATTGAGATCATAGGTGGTGACACTGTCTCTAACAACAAACTAGACATCTCTATTACTATTATCTCTCATACGCATAAACCTCTGCTTCGTAGCGGCTTGAGAGGTGGAGACTTGCTCGCTTATACTGGGCATTTAGGTCAAAGTGCACGAGATTTGCGATACTTGTTGAGTGGTGGTAAGGTACATGCTCGATCAAAGTTTGTTCAGTTTGAACTTCGAGGTTCTTTTGTTGCAGATGCGACGTCTGTCTTGAGCTGTGGTATGGATATTTCTGATGGTCTGGGAAGTGACCTTGAGCGACTTCATAGCTTAAATAGGGTAGGATTTCAACTTAAAAAAGGTCTGGATAAAAAGATTTTTTGCAGTGGCGAAGAGTATGAGATGTTGGTAGGGTTCTCTCCACGATATCGTAAAAAGCTTATACGTCTTGCTGCTAAAAACAGAACACCACTGACCATTTTTGCAAAAGCCAGACGTAACAGTTACAAAAATTGCTGTAAAGCACACCATTTTTAAAAAGTCTCATCAGAGACTTTAAAACATACAGGATATACATGGACAGATTTTATGCCCTTTCTCACACCCCTATAGCATTTCATTTCCGACAGAACCCTCGTGACTTTGTGGTAGATGAAGTGCCGCTTTATGAGTTTAGTGGAGAAGGTGAACACCTCGTGCTTCATATGCGTAAAAAGAACCTGGCCACATGGGATGCTATCAGTATCATTGCCAACCATCTTGGAATCAACGCAAGAGAGATCGGTTATGCAGGTCTTAAAGACAAAAACGCTTTGACCAAGCAGTATATCTCTATCATGAAAAAGCATGAAGAGAAGCTAGAAAGCTTTAAACATGAAAACATAAAGTTTTTAGAGCGAACCTACCATAACAACAAGATCCGTTTGGGACACTTAAAAGGTAACCGTTTTTTTATCAGATTGAAAAAGACCAACCCTACAGCTGCCCAAAAGCTTTCAGAAGCGATAAAAACAATCAAAAAAGAGGGGATGCCTAACTTCTTTGGCTACCAGCGTTTTGGTGCTGATGGTAACAACTATAAGATCGGTGAAGCAATCTTGCAAGGCAAACGTAAAGAGCGTAATGTAAAGCTCAAACGCCTTTATGTCAATGCCTATCAGAGCCACATGTTTAACCTCTGGTTGAGTCGTCGTTTAGAGATCAACTCTCTTGTCTCTAGTTTTGAACCGAGTGCTCTTTGTGATGTTCTGAACAT
>WGDB01000162.1 GCA_015493495.1 Helicobacteraceae bacterium
ATCTCTTTAGCTGCCTCATATCCATTCATCACAGGCATACGTATGTCCATCAACACCAGGTCTATACCACCTTTTTTTACCATCTCCACGGCTTCGAGTCCATTATTCGCTCGCAGTATCGTAATAGCACTCTCTTCAAAGTTTCGTGCGATCAGGTCTTGGTTGTCTTTAATGTCATCAACGACCAAAATTGTTGCTGCATCAAACTGTATCTGCTTAAATTCTAATTTGTTTATGGATTGACGCGCTTCTACCTCTTGAACAGAGGCGATGTCCACTCCAAAAAGTGACATACTGAAAGTACTCCCCTTTCCCATGTCACTTGTGACACTGATCTTACCGCCCATCATCTCACACAATCGCGTAGAGATAGAAAGACCCAGACCAGTACCCCCAAACTTACGATTGTCTTGACCCTCTGTCTGCTCAAATGCACTAAAAATCGTGTGAAGTTGCTCTTCTGGGATCCCAATACCTGTATCTTGAACTTTGATAAGCAGGTCCAGTTTACTATGATGTTCATCTACATTGGCCACCTCAACCATCACTTTAACACTACCTGCCTCAGTAAACTTCACCGCATTACCTATAAGATTAAGCAGGATCTGACGTATACGTACCGCATCAAGCAGTAACCCTTTAGGGATCTGCTCTTCTACTTGCAAGATGAGATCGATCCCTTTATTACGCACCGCCATAGTAAAGATCGCACCGACCTCATCTACAAGGTCATATATGTTGGTCGGCTTCTTTTCGATCTGCATCTTACCTGCCTCTATCTTAGAGAGGTCTAATATATCATTGATAAGCGTCAAGAGCGTGTTTCCGGCAGACTGTATGGTCTTGACATAGGATTTGAGTCGTGGCTCATTAAGCTGTTCACCCAACAACTCTGTAAAGCCTATAATAGCATTCATCGGTGTACGGATCTCATGACTCATGTTGGCCAAGAACTCAGACTTGGAACGGTTCGCTGCTTCAGCCCGCTCTTTTGCCTCTTCCAACTGATGCTCAAGAGCTTTTCTCTCCTCAATATCTCTCCAGACAACATAAATGGCATGACGTCTCTGATAGATGATCTTGGTTAAGACGATGTCCACCCAAAACGCTTTATCATTCACATCAAGATACACCCATTCTACCCGTGCATGTCCATCACGCATACATATAGCGATCATCTCTTTTGCCCATGAGAGCGAGTCTCTGCCATTAGGCTGCTTTTTAGGAGACCATTGATAAGGTAAAGTATCAAGCAGTTGAGAGAGTTCCTGGAGTCCTAAAAGTTCCAAAGCAGCTGTATTGGCATTGACAAAGACCCCGTTTTGTATGATGAGTTGACCATCTGCTACCTGTTCAAAAAGCACTTTAAAGTTCTCTTTTTCATCTTTTAGTACCGCTTCTACCTTTTTACGTTCTTCGATCTCTTTAGAGAGTTTACGGGTCCAGTAAAAAGTACCCAACATAAAAAATGCAAAAAGTCCCAGCACATTATAAAGCAGCGTATAGTCCGTGCGTTTGGCAAATGTTACCTCTTGCCAGTGTCCAAAGATCTCTTCATAACGTTTTTCGCCAAGTGCCATCAGCATTTTTTCTATAAGACTACGGAGTATCGGTTTATCTTTTCGTACAAAGGTCGCAGGACGGATAGAGATCGATGTCTTCCCCACAATGTTTAAACGACTCAGTCCTTTATGCTTGATCATATATTCGGCGACAGGCATTGGCAGTAACAAGACATCACAACGTCCGGACAGAAGGTCTTCTACCGCCTTTTCAAGAGTGTCATAACTTACAAAATTTTCTTGCGCATAATTATTATGAAGATTATCTATATAGTTATAACTCTCTATATAGCCTATAGCATCTGCACCAATGTCTGAGAGATCATTAACAAACTCTTCTTGATCTTTCATCACCATAACAATAGGCATCGCCTCAAATGAGATAACAGCATCATAATGGTTGTTCCACAAAGGATTGTTGATATCACCAAAAACAATGTCTACACCCTTACCCTCTTTTGTCATCTCTTGAAGTGTAGAGATGGCTATTTTTCTACCTTCAAACTTTAAGCTAGAAAGCCCCTCAAACTCATGAATAAAGTCAGCCACGATACCAATATAAGGCCCCTTGTCATCTATCTGACCAAAAGGCATCCAGTTCTCAAAAAAACGATGACTCACCACAGGGTTTTCTGCGATCCACTGCTTTTCTTCAGATGTTAAAACAATCTTTTTTTCATTTTTTACAGAACTGTCGATCCAGCGGTCATAAATACTATTGCGCTCTTGAGGCGTAATAGCCGCTAACCCCTTATCCAAAATCGATGCTAAAATGGCATTGTCTCTGTTGGTTGCCATATAGAGTTTGACCCCCTTACGTCCTCTATAAGACTTAAAAGGGACGATGGTGTTGATCCCCTCTTTTTTCAGCATATAAGAGAGGGAGACATAGGTGTCAAAAAGAAGATCTGCATCTTTTTGCAAAACAGCATCGATGGCATCTGCCATAGAGTCCACCGTGATGATCTTAAGTTTGGGAAAGGCCTGTTTTACAAGTTCAATATGGGCATAACCTCTAGGGATCGCTACCCGCTTGCCATTAAGGTCTTCAAGTGTTTCAACACCCAAGTCATCTCGCACAAAAAAGTAATCCAACATCTCAAAATAAGGTTTGCTGTAGTGCATGTAACCTGCACGCTCTTTTGTGTAGTAGATAGAGTGGATCATATCGATCTTTTTTTCTTTCATCATCTCCAGCAGTTCATCCCACTGTTTGACAAGTACCTTCACCTTCAGACCACTCTTTTGTGCCGCCAGTTTCAAGTAATCGACAGAGATTCCTTGTTGTTCACCATCCAGTCCTACAAAGTCCAGTGGCGGAAAGTCGTCTAAGCCACCTGAAGTGATCACGGGATGCCGCTCTATCCAAAGCGTCTCTTCTGCACTCAAGTGTACTTTGGGACTGTTTGCAGCCAAAGCAGCCTCAGCTTTTGAGCGATCATACCAACGAGCCAACACCTCTTCACGCTCTTTTGTAGTAATAGACGCCAATGACTTATCAATAATGGACTTGAGGATGGGGCTCTTTTTAGTGATAGCCACGGAGACCGCTGTATCCATGTTAGGTACTTTGTTTACCACTTTAAGGTTGGAGAGGAATCTGTTTTTAATGATATAGGTCGCAACAGCAATGTTACCTATATAAGCATCTGCTTTAGAAGATGAGACCGCTTCGAGAGAGGCGTTGTTGGAGGTTGTTAGGTAGAGTTTGATCTTTGGATAACGTTTTTTTAACCACTCATGAAGATAGGCACCTTTGTTGACAGCAACTGTCTTGCCCTCAAGCGAGGCCATTGTTTTAACATCGTCTCGATCAGTCTGCACAATGACAACCAAGGGCATACTGACATAGGGAGCAGAGAACTCCAGATAAGCTTTACGTTCTTGTGTCTCTACCGCGCAACTCAGGCCATCAAATGCGCCTGCCTTCATCTTCTCCACAGTCTTAGACCAGACATCCGCTCTTACCTCAAACTTTAGTCCACTTTTCTCTGAGATCAGTTCTAAAAAGTCAGCTGAGATACCCGCATGTTTTCCCTGCCTGTCCACAAAATCATAAGGGGGCCAACTATAGTCTGCACCCAAGGTAACGACAGGGTGTTCTTTTATCCATGCCTGCTCTTGTGCATTAAAGACTACATCTTGAGAAGCACTCCCCAGCAGAGTAAAAAAGAGGAAAAGGTATAAAAACCTAAAGCTTAGAGATAGAGATAAATTCATTGACATTAGCTTCAAAGATCTCTACAAGATAAGGATCAAAATGGGTACCACTGTTGTCAGTAATATAAGCCACCGCATCTTCTATACTCCAAGGATCTTTATAAACACGTTTATGGGTCAAAGCATCAAAAACATCTGCCAAAGCAACAATACGACCATAGATATGGATCGCTTCACCTGCAAGACCACGTGGATAGCCGCTGCCATCCCACTTCTCATGGTGTTGGTAAGCGATAATACTGGCCGCCTTCATGATCTTTCTACCAGAGACCCGTAGAAAATCTTCTCCTTTTGCAGCATGTTCCTTCATTGCCAGAAACTCTTCATTGGTCAATTTGCCCTTTTTATGCAAAATGTGTTCATCGATAGCGATCTTTCCAATATCATGCATCGGCGCAGCAGCATAGATGGTGTTGGCATCTTCTTCACTGATACTTCGGTGATAATGCGCCAACAGTCTCGAGTATTCTGCCACACGGCGAATATGTTTACCGGTCTCATCTGAAGTCGCTTCCATCAGTTCAATGAGTACGTTGATCATCTCTTTTTGGCTCTCTTCAAGCTCATTGTCTATACGTGTGGCTTGTCGTACCATCTTGGTCTGAAGAGAAAGGTTGTTATGTTGTAAGATCTTTTTAGCACGGTAGAGCTCTATATGGGTCTGTACTCTCGCCAAAAGCTCGTCTGCATGAAAAGGCTTGACGATGTAATCTTGTCCGCCTGCCTCAAAACCCTTGCGTATAGAGTCCACGTCTGACTTTGCCGTAACAAAGATAACCGGAATGTCTTCGGTATCAGGGTTCTCACGTAGGCGTATACAGACCTCATACCCATCAATACCCGGCATCATCACATCCAAAAGTACCAGATCAAAATCATTATCTGCAATCAACTCTAAAGCAGAATCACCCGAAGTCGCAAAAGAGAACTCATAGTTCTCCTCTTTGAGTATGCTCATAGCGACCTGAATGTTGTCAGGGACGTCATCAACAATTAATATATGATATTTCAGCTCCATAACATCTCTCTCTTCTTTTGAAATCTATACTATGCTACAATAATTAATATTAAAAATAAACATTTTTTAGAGGGTAGATCAAGATGGTAATAATAAAACTTATATTAATACTTCTGTTTGGCACTATACTTTTTGCAACCCCACCAAAATATATTGGAAAAGATGCCTTCACCAACGTTACCCTTTTTATCCCTGAGATACATTACGATATGCGCTATGCCCAAGAGAACAACTTTGTCGGAAGCATTATAGATGGCTACCAAAAGCCGCTGTGCTTGCTAAGCCAAGAGAGTGCTTTGGCCTTAAAAAAGGTAGAAGTCTCTTTACAGAAAGAGGGGTTAACCCTAAAAGTATTTGACTGCTATCGCCCCCAACAAGCGGTTGATCATTTTGTACGCTGGGCCAAAGATCTGAATGACACAAAGATGAAGCGTGTTTATTATCCACATGTTAAAAAAGAGGTCTTGTTTAAAGAGGGATATATTGCAGCAAGATCGGGACACAGTAGAGGTAGCACAGTTGACCTGACCATCGATGGTCTCGACATGGGAACACCTTTTGACTTTTTTGATCCCCGTTCTCACACCTTAAGTACTAAGGTGACAAAAAAACAGCATCGCAACCGAATGCTGCTTAAAAAAGTGATGGAAGCACACGGGTTTAAAAACTACAGTGCAGAGTGGTGGCACTACACTTTAAAAGAGGAACCTTTTAAAGAGCACTACTTTGACTTTGTCGTGAAGTAAGCCTAACGCCCTTTTATCAAGATCGTAATGTGATCACCCTCTATTTCGATCACCTTTCCTGATGCATCAACACCCACTAAAAAGGCCTTGGCTTTGAATTTGTTACTGTTTAGCATTCCATTAGTCTTGGCATACAACCACATATAAGTGATGCTTCCCTTTTTACAAAACCCACTATAATTTCCCGTATTTATCGGACATTTTCCCATACCCGAAGGTTTACCAATACCTGCAAAAACGGTATCAATAGTGTCACCTACTTTTACCTCTTTAGCCTTGAAGTAACTAAATGCAGTAGTGTCATTATCAAAACTGCTCACAGTGATATAGGCATACAGAAGGTTATCTCTAAACTCCAGATAACTCATACGTGCATGTCCGGAAAAGAGACTCAGGTCAGTGCTGTAGTAACGTAAAAAGATATAAGTAGCGACTTGAGACTTCACATGATAGCGTTCATTAGGTTTACCGTACTGCGCTATAGCATCATCTACTGTAGTCTTGTCCAGTCTGAGTTCATTGTTGTACTTATAATTATAGGGGGTGCCCAGTTCTACAGCCACGGCCATAAAAAAGGGGGCGAGCAACAGTAATATGGTCTTATGCAAAGTCATTCCTGTGATGGTGGGTGTATTGTAGTTTGATGTTCTTTGTCATTGCAATACCAACTATACTAAGGTGATCTCTAAACTTTCCAGTAGTGATATGGCCTCATCACGGCTGAACTTGGCCCCGGTTATTGTGTTGATCCGCAAGTCTATGGTATAGGACGTGGCATCACGAAAGTCACTACTGCTTAAGTCCGTATGCCGAAACTGGCTCTCACTCAAATCGCTCTCTGAAAAATTTGTACCGACCAATGTTGCCTCTCTAAAATCCACTTCAACAACACTCGACTTTTTTATAACCAGGTTTTCAAGTTTTTCTCCAAAAAATGAGCTGTAATCAAGCACACATCTTACAAAAGAGAAAGGGGCTTCTTGTATAAATTCACTATACTCTACCAAGGTCCAGTCAACACCAGTGAGTTTGGAATCTTCAAAAGTAGTCCCCTCAAAACGAGAACCCGTGAACTTGACGACATTCATATCACACTGTTTAAAATGACAGTCAATAAAACGGCACTGTTTAAACCCCATCCCTTTAAGATCACAGTTTTTGAAAGTGCAGTCATCAAACTCTATACCTTTTATATCATTATCATTAAAAACAAGCGACTCGAAAGTCTCTGCCCAGTACTCTTTTTTTTTAAACATTATTTTCTCTCTTTATATATCTAATCTAAGCTATTTTTTATACTGTATTGTACTAAAATAGAAAAAGATACTACTCATAAGCTTCACTATAAATATTATAAAAACACACCTTAAAATAATATACTATTGTTTTATAGCTATTATATTTTTTCTAAGCCTGATTCGCTATAATTTACCATAAATTTTCAAGGAACTTCTATGTCACAATCTGCAGCGATCTACCCCGATATTTTTGATGAACTTAAAGCCCAAGTCCGTGAGGCGGGATTACTCAAGCGTGTTCCCATAAGAGGAAGTATAGAGATGGCCGGTGTTATCATCGCTTTTATCGTTGTCTACAGCACTCTCACCCTTTGGAACCCTTTTCTTCTGGGTCTCGTAATGAGTGTTCTTTTTACCCGTGCCGTCTTTATCTCTCATGATATCTTGCACACCCAGTACTTTAAAAACAAAAAGCTCTCCTTTAAACTGAGCTACCCATTTTCAGCCATCATCTTGAGTAACTCATCCTCATGGTGGGACTTCAAACATAACGTCAACCACCACCACTTTTGTAACACCATCACAAAAGATGAAGACATCATGGCACTTGACGGTGCCTTTACTCCCAACAACAGAGGCAACTCTCCTTTTATCAAAAAGTACAAACGTCTCATCTTCTGGGGTGCAATGTTTTTTATGTACCCTGCTTTCATCGCCCAGTCTTACAGTTTCGCTCTAAAAAACAAAAACTATGGTGAGTTCTTTTTAATGCTGCTTCACTGGCCGATCATCTGGGGACCGATCTTCTACTTTTTACCATTTGCTGATGCCATTACCACTTTTATCACGCTTAACATCGTACTCTCAGTTTGGTTGGCTTATGGTTTCATCACCAACCACCTGGGTTGTGAAGTCTTTACGGTTGAAGAGGTAGAAGACATGAGTTGGATGGAGTTACAGATGCGGACATCACGTTCACTTAAGGGTGGGGCTCTCGTTCACTGGTTCTATGGTGGACTCAACACGCAGATAGAGCATCACCTCTTCCCAAAAGCACCACGTTTCAACCTCTTAAAGGTACGTGACATGACCAGAGAATTTGCTAAAAAGCATAATATTGCCTATTTTGAGACCACACCTCTTGAAGCCTATGTTCAGATCAACAGAGCTTTAGAAAACTACTAAATACAACGCTTAGAGTCACTCTTTTACTAGAGGGCCTCTAGCTTTTATCATATATCCCAAACCGTTCACACTCACTATAAAATCAACCCCACACTGCTGACGGATCCTATAGATCAGCGTACGTAAAGTCGTAGCACTCTTCTCCTCTTGCCATACATGGTGATAGATCTGTTCAAGAGAGACTGAGACATTAGGCGTTTGACATAAAAGGTCAATAAAGCGTAATGATACTGCACCTAAACGAATCTCTTCATCCTCCCTCATCACTCTGTGCAAAGATTTGTCATAGTAAAGTAAAGGTGAAAGATATACGATGTTTTGTACAGAGTTCTCTTCTATGACTTCACTTTTTTTCTCTTTTTCAAGCTTTGCACAGACAACCTTTAAAGTACTCACGATCTCGTTTTCATTATAAGGTTTCATCAAGTACCCATAGCTGTTGGACTCTACTGCGTAGTCTAAAATAGCACTGCTGCTGTAAGCACTCAAAAAGACTATCGCTATATTTGGATTCTTCCGACTAATGTTGACAGCTGCTTCAGCGCCTGAAATACTGTCTTTTAACATAACATCCATCAAAACGATGTGTGGTTCAAGCACTAATGCTTTTTGCAGCGCTTCTTTTCCATTGTCCACCACATCCACCACAGCAAATCCATTTTGTGTAAGGACCTCTTTTAAGTACTCCGCTGCAATAAGTTCATCTTCTACTATTAATATTTTATACATCATCAAACTCTATAATATATTTGACACCAGTTTGGGTCTCTATATGTAAGGTCGCATCTATCTGTTTGGCACTCAGATGGATCAGTTTTACCCCAAGACCGTCACTCTCTGTCAACGTTTTTTCATCGACCACTTTGTCAGAATCTTCAAAATAAACAAATCGGTACCTGCCATCTTCTTTTTCCATGCTGATATGGATGTCAACAGCGACCCCGGAGTTTGTATGTTTGATGGAGTTGGTGATCAACTCATTGATGATCAGACCTATCTGCACCATCTTGTCCAGATGTACACTTAATGTTTCATCTCCATCAAAATGAAACTGTATGTTTTCATGAGTACCATAAATACTCATGACACTCTCTTTAAGACGCTCCACATAATGGTTAAAGACAATGTTTTCAAAGTCTTCTTCTTTGTACAACATCTCATGTACTGTAGAGATAGCTTCGATCCGCGCTTTACTTTTTTTCAACGCTTCTGCGGTAAATGGGTCTGCTTTCAAGGCTTGTAGACCTAACATAGAGGCCGTAACATTAAGGTTGTTTTTAACCCTATGGTGTACCTCTTTAAGCAAAATATCTTTTTGTGTATTGTTCTTGACCAGTTTTTGCATCTGTAAAAAGATAGAAAAGTGATAAATGAGACCAAAAGACATGATCAAGATCGAAGCAAAAGCGATGTTGATCAGTGCTAAAGGATTATGTAATGTAGGCTCTAACGGGTTTTTAAGTGCGATCATATACAGCAGTCCGGCCAAAGAGAGATAGATTGCAAAGACTGTAGCCATGGCCGGTTTAAAATCCAGAAGAAAAAAAGCGGCCAATGGTAGCAAGATGACATAGACCACCACTAGGTTTGCAAAACTGTTATAATAGATCAAGATGTAGAGTGGTACCAGAGCCACAGCAAGAATAAGGAAAGTAGCTAATGCAATTCTCTTTTTATAGTTGAGTTGATAATAACTCCAAAGTACCACAAAAAAAGCAGTGCTGTTGATAAATAAATTAAAATAGTTCCCAAAAATAATATCTCGGATAGGTGCTAAGAAAAAGATAAATGCAAAACTAAAATGAAAACCATAAAGTAAGATCGTTCTGTGATGTAGTTGATCATAAGGAAAAAACCGCTGTTTTTCTAAGTTCACAAATGGCCTTTATATGTGTTAAATACGTTCTCGTTTATTTTATCTCAGTAACTATTTTGTCTGCCTTACACACTAAAAAGAACTTCTAAAGAACATCTTTTCGTTACGATTAACTCAAAGACATCTAAAATTATTTATGGTGTTATATAAGGAGTTCAAATGCAGTATCGTACTATTAAGACGATCACGATGTCCCTCGCCCTTTCCCTCTTACTGGGCTGTAGCGATTCAGAAGAGAATAGTGCAACCCCAACAGGTGGCGGCAGCCCTGCCCCACAGACCATGACAGGTAAATTGGTAGACAGTCCTGTCGTTGGTATGCCTTACGAGTGTAGTTCATCACTCTCTGGTGTTACCAACGGCACTGGTGAGTTCACCTGTAATGAAGATGACAACATCACCTTTATCTTTGGTGCCCAACGCTTTGGACCGATCGCAGTCCAAGGTATCATCACACCACAAATGCTCTTTCCTGGAGACAGTGTCGCTGCACTTAACTTTGCACAACTGCTTCAGACCCTTGACAGCGATGGAGACCTCAGTAATGGGATCTCTATTCAAGAAGACGACTTAGCGCAACTTGACATAGGCGCACTGGACTTTAGTGCTGATGACTTTGAAGCCACTGTTCAAGCACAACTCCCTGCAGGTGTCACCCTTGTCAGTGAAGAGGATGCCCAACAGCATCTTGATGAGACCTTTGCCATTTTAGGTATTGATGGTGGAACTACAGGAGGATCCGATGGTGGAACTGATAATGGCGATGATAGCAACACTTCTAGTGGCGGCACAGATGGTGGAGATGGTGGTGGAGGTGTAGTCCTTGACACTACTGCCCCAACTTTTACCAACACTGCTACGGCAACCATCAATGAAAACAGTACCTCTGTTCTTAGTATCACTACAGACGATGCAACTGCAACACTCTCTCTCAGTGGTACAGATGCTGCTAAATTTGAACTTAATGGTACGCTTTTACGTTTCAAAAGTGCTCCTGACTATGAAAACGATCCACATACTTATAATGTGACACTTACAGCGACCGATACAGCAGGAAACAGTGCGACTCAAAACATTACTGTCAACGTAGCCGATGTTGACGAGAGCGTTCCTGACACA
>WGDB01000163.1 GCA_015493495.1 Helicobacteraceae bacterium
TACGTACTGTTTTGTCCACTGAAGCTAAGCAGTTCATCCAACTTCTCAAAGAGCAGGCTTTTTTCCACACAGGAGTTTCCCTGCTGATCACAATACTCGTTAAGGGCAAAGTCCATCGCAGAGCTGATACGTTTTTCCGACATAGGGTCAATGCCCATGTTCAGAGCGATCTCATCAGCACGTTTAAAACCGATACCACGGATTGAAGTTAAGATGTAAGGATTATTTTTGATCTTCTCTGCCGGATTTTGCACCTCTTTCATCGCACCTGCAATAATAGAGAGGATACCTGGTGTGACACCAAAAGGCGAGAGAAAAGAGCCAAGTTCACGCAAAGAGCGAAACTGTTTCCAGCGCGCCTGCATCTTGGCCAAACGCTTCTTTTTAATCCCTTTAAACTCTAAAAGCTTCTCGATGTCATTGTCCAGAATGTCCACAAGGCCTTCATTGCCAAACTTCTCTATAAGGTCTGCCGTCACCTTTTTAGGAAAGCCCTTGACTACACGGTTAAGAAAGAAAAATAGCTCATTTTGGTTGACAGTGATGCTCTCAAAGAGAAAGGATTTACCATGTTTTTTATGCTCAGTGTATTCACCTTTAAGAGTGACCGCAGCATCTACAAGGTTAGAGACTTCACTCTCATGATACTCCCCTTGGATCTTTTCACCAGACTTCAACACTCCGATAAAAAAACCCTCTTGTTCAAAGATGATCTTGTCAATCTGACCGATAAGTATTTTCATTGGTTCCACTTTAAAATTACAACTTTTCAGCAGGGGGACATTGGTCAACTTTTAGCGAAGCGTTAAAAAAGTGGAGCTGTGTCCCTCTCCACCAAGACAAAAAATTACCAAACTAAATAATGTTACGCCTTAACACGTTCCAAACGTTCAGCTTCTTGAGACTTATAAAGTTCTGCACACCCTTTTGAGAGTTCACGGATCTGCAGGATGTAGTTGGCACGTTCTGTTTGAGAGACTGCTTTACGTGCATCCAGTGTGTTGAAAGTGTTAGATGCTGCCATACAAAGGTCATATGCGGGGAGTGGTAAACCTGCTTCCAAAGCACGTTTACACTCTTTAGCTTTAGCATCGAAGTCTGCGAACAACATATCAGTGTCTGCCACTTCGAAGTTGTACTTAGAGAACTGGATCTCACTCTCTTTATGAATGTCTCTGTAGTATGTTTTACCATGTTCGTTTTCATTCCAAACAATGTCAAATACAGAGTCAACACCCTGCAAATACATTGCCAAACGCTCTGTTCCATAAGTGATCTCAACAGCAACAGGGTCACAAGCGATACCCCCTACTTGTTGAAAGTAGGTGAACTGTGTCACCTCCATACCATTGAGCCACACTTCCCAACCAAGACCCCATGCACCCAGTGTAGGAGACTCCCAGTTGTCTTCTACAAAACGGATGTCATGGTCTTTAAGGTTGAGACCTAAGTACTCTAAACTTTTAAGGTAAAGTTCTTGAATGTTGTCTGGACTCGGTTTGATAAGTGCTTGAAACTGGTAATAACTTCCCAAACGGTTAGGGTTTTCACCATAACGCCCATCAGTAGGACGGCGAGACGGTGCTACATAAGCTACCGACCATGGCTGTGAGTCAAGTGAACGTAAAAAGGTTGCAGGGTGAAAAGTACCTGCACCTGCCGGGATGTCGTAAGGTTGAACGATGTTACAACCCTGCTCTTTCCAAAATTCTTGTAGTTTTAAAAGTAAGTCGCTAAAAGTGATCATTAATGCCCCAAAAAGATAATTGGCGAATTATAGCATTTTATATTAATACTCCCTCTTTAGAAGGCAAACACTCTTGTGGTGCTAACACTCTACTAACACCTAACGTGGTATAATAAATCACTTTTCAACTTTTTTGTCTCTTTGAGACATGCTCTTTAAGGTATACCTAATATGTACAAACTACTTTTTTTACTCCTGACACTCCTACTTAACTTTGGTTGTAGTGAGGACTCCCCTGTTATCGTCACAACTAACAACAATATGATGATCGTTCGTGTTGCTTTTACAAATGAAAGTTTTGTCGAAGATGAAGCACGTTGGCGACAGAAGATCTTTGGTAAAGAGCGTGGAGAGCTCAACCACTATTACAATGAGATCTCTTCAGGGCAGTTTCAATTTGTTCCTGTGGCCGATGCTGGTCTTGTTCACAATGGTGTGACGACCTTGACTATGAACGTGCCTCATCCTAACCCCAGAACCACAGACCCAGAGTTTGAAAATGATCTCAAAGCTAAAGTCCATCCTCTTTTACAAGGTGCTCTTGAACAGATCGCTGCTGATGGTTTTGACTTTAGCATCTATGACAAAAACAGTGATGGCAAGATCACACCCAACGAGCTTATCGTTACCTTTATTTTTGCAGGTCAAGAAGATGCTTATGGTGCCATTGCCAATCCTGACAAAGGTATCAGCACCAATGGTATTTGGGCACATCAGTGGTGTACAGAAGATCTGACAACAACAGTCAATGATGTCTCGATCATGTCTTGTGATGACAGTGGAAGCTATGCGGTGTTTGGAGAACTTCATGGTGATCATGATGCTACTATTGGGATTATTGCCCATGAGCTTGGTCATGTTGCATTTGAGTTGCCAGACCTCTATTATGGTAGTGCCACACGTATCGGTTATTATGGTCTGATGTCTAACGGGAGTTGGGGACAGGCTTCTCTCGGTGGTTTGGCAGGCGACACACCAACCCATATGTGTGCCTGGAGCAAGCTCGACATAGGTTGGTACCGTCCTATTGTTGTCCAAAACAGTAGTGAAGCGGCCACACTTTTCGACACCGGTTCCAACAGCTATAACATCTATAAAGTTCCTCTTGCCAACACGGTTAATGAATACTTTCTTTTAGAGAACAGAGGGACACGGGGTTATGACAGTGGGCTGAACGTCATAGATGACAAAAGTACAGGCTATACGGGTGGCGTTGCTATTTGGCACATAGACGATGCGGTGATCGCAAAGTATCGTCCAACAAATGAAGTCAATAAAGATGCAGATCACAAGGGTGTAGACATCGAAGAAGCTAACGGTGCCAGTGTTGACACAGGTAATGGAGATCCTAGTCGTAACTTTTTTTATAGTGGTAACCAAAGTGATTTTACACCTGACACTATTCCCAATACTAACGCGTATAATGGTTTAAGAAGTAATATTAGGATCACCAACATCTCTGAGGTCTCCAACGCCATGACCTTACAGATCTCAAACTAAAGGAATCTTATGAGACTTTTTTTAACGCTTGTTTTATTAAACATTATCACTTTTGCAGCACCTGCTTATTCTGGTACACGTCAGTACACACAACCTGATGGAACCGTTGTTCATTATACTATGCAAGGCGATGAGCATTTGCATTGGCTAGAGAGTGAAGATGGAGAGATTCTACTGTATAATGAGAAAGCCCACTGTTTAGAATATGCCACCATCAAAGATGGCAACCTCAAAACTTCGGGTCAGCTTTATACCAAAAGAGCTCACCTTAATCGTGCTGCTGCTAAAGATCAAACCAAGATCAAAAAAATGACCCATAAAGAGCTACAGGCACTCTACCAATACAAGCGAAGCACCACCCTTTCAAGGAGACATGGCCAACTAAAAAAAGCTTTTAGTAAAGAAAAGGAATAAACCTTTTAGTCTCTTTCATGTAGTCACGATAGGCTGCGTTTTCAACACACCACAAACGTTCTTCTCTCACAGCTTTAAGTGCTAACACCATCACCAACAACATAAGGCTGCTTATCTCCAGATAATTTGGTGTCGAAACGACCATCCCCAATGTCATCAATAACACTGAAGTATACATAGGATGACGCACCAAACGATAAGGCCCTGTTGTCACTAAAGCACATCCATCTTTAAGCTCAGGCCTAATGTTAAAGTTTCCCAACTTGTTATAGTTGATGGTCCAGAGACCAAAGAGTACACCAACTGTCAGTATGCTGAGCCCAAGCCAAGAGCTCAAGATCCCCTGAGATGAGACGGCCATGATACCAATCAAAAAAAACTGTGCAAACACCAAACTTTTAGAGTACATTCAACCCTCCTAATTCATCTTACAGATAATGTCGCCCACCTGCTGACCTAAAGAGTTGGCCACAACACTGCATTTGACTTTTAACAGGTAACAGAGGTTGGTTCGAGGAGAAGGAGATAAGCACTCATAATTACCCATCCCTTTAGTGATGACCAAGTCTGCTGTGTCAAAAAGTCTTTGACTCTGGGCATTGGCACGTTCATAAGCGAATCCTGGGGTGTTGACACCGCTGTCCACAAGATGACATAAGCTCTCAAACCCTGCTTCTTTCGCCTCAAGCATCGTGACATCATTGATGATGGGATTACCCCGTACCATATAATAGATCTCTAGTTTAGGATAAAGTGTCTGCAAGGTCTCTATACAGAGGTGATCAAAAACATGTTCTCCTACATTGTCTCCAATGTACAAAAGTGTTGTTGCCTTTTTTAAAGCAGTTTCAAGCAAAGCCATATCATCATGTGCAAAGTCAGTTTTAAAGATCTTCTCCAACTCTTCATGCAGATCAAAAGTCACCTCAGCCGCAAGGTCGATCACGTTACCGGCTACAGCGATTTTGATAGCAGTTAAGAGTTTGTCTGAAGCGTCTTGAAGTTCTTGTCGCAGTTGGGGTATAAAACTTTTGGCTTTTTCAGTGGCATGTGCTTTGAGTTCAGCATAAAGATCGTCCATACCTGCAAGTTGGGCCATCTGCTCATAAACATCAGAGGCCACTTCAGGAGGAGAGAGTTTAAAGTCAAAAGTCTCTCCCAAAGTCTCAACACGAGAGACAATACGTTTACTCAAAATATCATCAGCCTTGATAGCTTCGCTGACGCGGCGGCTTTGGTTAATGATACATTCAACACAGGCATTGTCAATATTCATGAAGTTCTACTTTGAATTATAAATTAGTGAGAGATACTTTGACAAAAACACCAAAAGCATTTTTGTACTTCAGTGCCATTACCGGCAACAAGAGCTGAAGTGGACTTTGTCCACTTTAGTGTTAGTCAATAATAGTCTCAATCTCCAAAGAGTCCATCTCAACTTTTTTAGCTTTAGCAATACGATCCTCTTTAAGTTTCACAGAGAGGTCAGCATCAGTCAAAGCCAAGATCTGCATGGCCAAATAAGCAGAGTTCATTGCGCCCGCTTTACCAATAGCAACAGTTGCCACAGGCATACCTGCTGGCATCTGGACAGTAGAAAGAAGGGCATCGATACCACTTAGCGCAGAAGCACTCATCGGTACACCAATAATAGGCTTCACTGTCTTAGAAGCCAAAACACCCGCAAGATGTGCTGCCATACCTGCTGCAGCAATAAAAACCTGCGCACCTTTTTTCTCTGCTGCAATAATATAATCTTTGGTACGCTCAGGTGAACGATGTGCTGAAGAGATGATGAGCTCATGGTGAACACCAAAAGCCTCCAATGTATCTGCACATGACTTCATAACTTCATAGTCGCTTTTACTTCCAATGATAATTGAAACAAATTTCATATTTTTCCCTCTAGGCGTATCGCCATTTTTAGTTTGCGGATTATAGCAAAAACTCTGTAATAGCACTACTGAGTTTAAGAATAGGCAAACTTTTTAAGAGTTAGTGTAAAATTACGCTAATCCTATAAAGAGTTAGCATGTTTAAAATTTATTTACTTCTACTACTCCCCCTCTTCTTGCTTGCTGAAAATATCAGTCAAGATCTCTACGCCAAACCCAAACTTACAAGCAGCCAACTTTCTGAAAAACGAGAAGGAAGCTATTTTACCGGTCTGCCGATCTTAAACTATGATGCAGACAAAGGTATGGGTTACGGTGCCCGTGTCTACTGGCATGACAATGCTTCAAAAACATCTGAGCTTTTTGAGTATACCCCCTACAAGTATGAGATCTATGGTCAATTCCTCAAGTCCACCAATGGCTGGCAGTACCATGTCCTTCACTTCGATGCACCATACATAGGTGACTCTTTATTTCGTATTACGGGTGAATTTTTATACGAAAAAAACACTCAGGCCAACTACTTCGGAACCACGTCTGACTCTCTTGGACACCTTGATGACGCAACAGGGAACACCTACAAAACTGCCCAAGAGCAGCAAGAAGTACTCGATGCACAAGGCAACAGGTACTTCAACCGCTTTTTACTTGAAAAGCCAAGAGCTGAGATCAACCTTGCACATGACTTCTTTGGCGGTTTGGTGCGTTTGACTGCTGGTATCAACTTCTCACACGCTTACATACAAACATATGAAAACACTACTATTAGTGACACTTTTTCCAAAGAGAACAAACTCTTCAACGACAGTAAAGATGGAACACTTATCGGTTCACAAGGGGGATGGGACAATGGCTTGAAACTGGCAGTAGTCTATGACTCTCGTGACTTCGCACCCAACCCAAAAAATGGTAATGTACTTGACTTTACCCTCGGTCTTTATGGCAAAGCTCTAGGTAGTGACTATAACCATCAGCGCTACAACTTCTCTACACGGAATTTTTACACCCCCGACGCTGCTGACTTCATGACATTGGCATTTCGATGGGTCTATTCAGTACAGGTAGGGGACACCCCTTTTTACAACAAAAACAGTATCGGTTTTGCAGATGAGTTCAAGTTTGGTCTGGGTGGTTTGAGAACTTTGAGAGGGTACCAACAAGACCGCTTTGTGGCCAATGTCAAGACCGTAGTCAACTTCGAACCACGTTTCAGTTTCTATGAGGCGCATACATACGGACAGACCTTTGAGTTCACGGCGGTACCCTTTATAGATGCTGGTAAAGTCTTCGACGATACGAGGGAGACAGATCTTTCAGACTACAAATACACGCTTGGTGCAGGATTACGTATTGGCTGGAACCAAGCGACCATTATTATGATCGATTATGGGCAGAGTGTTGAAGACAGTGGTCTATATATCAACTTTGGACATATTTTTTAATTACAACCTATAAAAGTGATGCGAACAACATCCCCCTTTAACAGTCTACTGTGGTTGAAGAATAGCATATCCAGGAATAAGCGGACTAAGAGTCTTAACATCTGCATAATCTGGCATATCTCCACTCACCACTGTAGCAGAGGCATTATTACCATATAAATCTATTGTATAAAGTTCAAATTTCTGATTAGTATCCTTATCCATCCTATAAAGTACTGTCTTAGCATCCTTCGCCAAAATAAAATCATAAGCATCTATATTTGAAGCTATATTAGAAGAATTGGTAAGGTTTATATAGCCTGTACCATCTAAATTAGCTGCATAAACATCATTAATATCAGATACATCTATATCTCCGTTAAAGACCAATCGCTGTTTTGGAAGTGATGTACCAGGTAACACTACGCCAGTGGGTACATAACCCCACGCATACGTTTCAATACCACCACCTCCTACTATGTCTGGATTAATTTTATGACTTGTAGTTGCTGCTGCAGCGACAACGTATAAGTTGTTACCTAAACTCTCTTGTTTCAAATATGCCAAATTTTTTCCATCTTGTGACCACTTAAAACTTTTAACAAATTCACCCGTTAGAACAGTGTTTTGTGTTGTACTTGAAGGGGTACTAAAACCTTCAGCAAATGAATATGTATAGAGGTCTGTTTTAGATGTGTCAGTCTCTGTATAAGCTATTTTATCAATAGGGTTCACTACTATTCCAGAAACAGGTGGCTTCCAAGAAAACCCATCTATACTACTACCTGCTGATGTGCTTTTAATGGTAGTGACTGCTGTATTAGTAATGTTATAACTGTGTAAATCATACTCATCATCAGTTACTGAGTCATCTCGATACGCAATTGAACTGTCATTTGATGACCAATGCATCTCTATAACTTCTCTACCACCTGCCATAGTTTTAACTAAAGTGTGAATATCTGTTGCTACATCTATTATATGCAGGTCCCTCGCGTCATTGACCAGTTCATCTGTCACATATGCAAGTTTTTGACTATCGTGCGACCATTCGTAGTAAGGTTCTGCATCCTGATCTCCTGACAATGTAGGGTGAACCTTCATGTTAAGAGAGCCCTCTCCCAATACAACATACAGTTCAAAGACTCCATCAGTCTCAACATCTCCTCTATATGCAAGTTTAGAGCCATCTGGAGACCACTCATAACTCACAACATCTCCGTTTGCCACTAAATCTACATTCATTTGTACAGGCACACTCGGTTTGAGAAGATCAACTGTATAAAGATTACCGTCTATTATATAGGCTACTTTGCTTCTATCTGGTGAGATTTTAAATGCGTTTATGTCTTGATTACTTTGTGATGGTGCCGCCAGCAATGTATCTACCCCATTAACCGTTGCATAAATAGAATTAGCCCCATCTATTGTTTTATCTGCTATATAAACAACACCATCGAAATTTTCTGCAAGCACCTGATCTGAACAGATATACTTGGTAGCTGTCACTTCACCCATAGCAAGAACATCGTCACCATCAAGGTCTAAACCACTCTCTACTTTGACACCACCATTTTGACAATTAGCACCTACCGGCTCATCACTCATTTTTATAAGAGAAACAAAACCATCTAAACCAGTTGCACCTGTTGCACCATCTGCGCCATTTTCCCCTGTTGCACCATCTACACCATCTGCACCATTTTCCCCTGTTGCACCATCTACACCATCTGCACCATTTTCCCCTGTTGCACCATCTGCACCATCTGCACCATTTTCCCCTGTTGCACCTGTTGCACCTGTTGCACCATCTGCACCATTTTCCCCTGTTGCACCTGTTGCACCTGTTGCACCACTGTCTCCACTACAACCCGCTAAAAACACTACGAAGGCAACTAAGGAAAGTACTTTTGATATATTTTTCATTTTCTATCCTTTAAGTATGTTGTGAGATAAATTCTCTTTTACACACATTGTAACGTTTTAACATTTTCAAAACGTTACAATATGATAATATTTAACGATTTCTTATTGTTTTATATAGATTTTAATATATTTACTCAACTTTCGCACATAACCCGGGACAAGGGGTGATAACAATAACTATTAAGC
>WGDB01000164.1 GCA_015493495.1 Helicobacteraceae bacterium
GGTATACGTCCTACATCGTTAGCCGTAGCGATAAATATAACGCTGCTCAAATCAATGTTAAAGTTGGTATAGTAATCTCTAAAGGCACTATTTTGTTCAGGGTCTAGTATCTCCAACAACACAGCAGTAGGGTCTCCTCTTCCAGAGCGTCCCACTTTATCGATCTCATCTAAGACGATAATAGGATTCATCTTTTTAGCATCTATCAAACCTTGGACAATACGTCCTGGCATCGCACCAATGTAAGTACGACGGTGCCCACGAAGCTCATTAACATCTTCCAAACCACCTAAAGCGATACGGATCAAAGGACGTTTTAGCGCCGTAGCTATTGAGTTTGCTAAAGAGGTCTTACCCACACCAGGAGGGCCGGCAAAACAGAGGATAGCACCACCGGAGTCACGCTCTTTTTTACCTCGAAGCTCGATCAACTCTTTTACTGAAAAGTACTCAGCAATACGCTCTTTTGGCTTCTTTAGTGAAAAGTGATCTTTATCAAGTTGAGATTCTACTTCATGGATATCTAAACTCTTCTTTTCCATGTCACCAAACGGGATCTCTAAAACCCACTCTAAGTAACTCTGGATCATTCCTGCATCTGCTGAATCAGGGTGCATACGGGCAAAACGTTCTAACTGCTTATTGATCTCTTTATAGACCTCTTCACCCATTTTGGATTTTTTATCTTCAAGTTTCTTTCGATACTCTTCGATCTCCTCGTCTCGCTGGTTATCCGTGCCCAACTCTTTTTGGATCTGTTTGAGTTGTTCTTTAAGAAAATACTCTTTGTTCACTTTTTCAATACGGTCTTGAACCTTGGATCGGATCTCTTTTTGCAGTTTATTGGCTTCGATCTCACCAATAAGAATATCAATCAGCATCAAAAACCGTTTCTCGATGTCTGACTCTATAAACAACTTATAGGCCTCATCTTTTTTGATCTTGATCGTACTGCAGATCAGGTCTGCAATACGGTTGTGTTCATGGTTCTCTTCGATTGTTCTTAAAAGATCCGGTGGAAAGTAACCACTGACTTGAGAAAGTGTACGCACCTTTTCACGCACAACCTCTATGATGGCATCCATCTTTAGAGCATTAAACTCGGCAACACCGATTGTATCGACAGTTGCAGTCAGTATCGGCTCAGTGGTCAATGGCTTTATTATACGTGCACGCGACAGGCCCTGAAACAGTACCTTTACACGTCCATCAGGCAGTGCCACTTTACGCATGATCGTCCCAACAACACCCGCATCATAAATAGCATCAAAATCACGCTCTCCATCATGATCATCTTTCGTAGGACAGACAATGATCAGTGAGTCGTTTTCTATGGCTTGCGTCGCTGCCGCTATGTTCTTTTCATCACTTAAAAACAGTGGTGAGATCATAAAAGGGTATAAAAAGATATCATCTTCAGCTATGACAGGTAAATCTGCCGGGAAATCATCATAATTATCTAGTTGCATATATATTCTCCAAATCGGATATGTTTATAATAGTGTCCTCTGAGGACTTTCTGATTTATTCAGAAGTAAAATAGGGAGTTTTAGGTTCTACCGACAAAAGTGTAAGCGAATTTTATAAGAGTTCGACCCGCTCTTTTAATCAACCTATATTTGTAATAAAATATTAAAAACCACTTCCTCCAGGGTTGAGTGCTTTTTGATAGTTTTCTTCAAGTTCTTCATCACTTTTCATTTTAGTACTCTTAACCTGACCTTTAGAGTTTCGAGAGACAACACTCTGCGTATCTGGCAAGATAAAGCCATACCAACTCCCTTTTCCATTACCTTCGAACATCATTTTATACCAAGCAACATTTGCTTTGTTGATCTCATTCCAGTCTACCCATGTCTCTTTATAGACATTGCGGTAATGCTCAGCTCCCATAGGTTTGTCAACACGTTCATACAACAGTGCAATACTCTCATTCAGACTGGCACGGGCAAGAACCAGACGTGTCACCATAGTGTCAACTACAGGATAGTAGATAGAGCGTGGATACCTTACCTTGAACTTATTTCCCGATATGATCGCTTCATTGATCAAACCTTGATCACGACGAGGATTTGGGAGTGCCATATACTTAGCTTTTATCTTTAAAAACTCACTATATTCCAGCTCACTAGGCGAAGCATAACGTTTTATATACTCATTTAAAAAGTGTTCTGCTAAAAGATACTCTTCATACTGTAGATGTGACTGGGCCATGATCATAGTCGCTTCAGGGAGTAGAGGCGAACCAATATGTTCACTCTGCAGAGAGCTGTAGTAGTTGTCTGCCTTATCCAGGTTGCCATCAGAAACAGACTCTATCATACGTTTATACCAATAAGCTGCGGGCTTGTTGTACTCTTCTATATCTTTACTGCATCCAAGAAAAAAGATAACAACAGCTACAACTAAAAAAAAATGTCTCATATATACTCTTGAGGAGACCCATAGGGTTCCGAAAATTAAAAATACATTTTATCAAAGTTGTGGTTAACAGAGCTTGCATATAATCTATAAGTGACGTATTGCCATACTATTTTCTATTTTATCTCTTTGGCGCTATACTTTAGTCAATAGTTAAGGCTTAAGAGCGTTACATCACTTCATACTAATGCAGAACCTGATACTCATAATTTAAAACACCAAAGGAAATCAGTGGAGATAGCGTCTAAAGATCTTGAAAAGTTCAAGCGCCTTGGTGTTCAAGGTATTGCAGAGCTGGCGACCATAGCACCCCACAGCTATGAAGACCATCGTCTACAATCACAGATGCAGATCGATGCTGTACAAGTCATCGATGCTACTGTAGAGCATATCTCACGTTCTCCTAAACGTATACTGATAACCCTTTTTGTCCATAACTTTAACCATAAAATCGAAGCGGTTCTGTTTAACCCTAAACCTTATCAGCTCCACCATTTTATAGTAGGAGAACAGAGCTATTTTTATGGCAAGGTGAGCTGTAACAGTGGTCACTGTCAGATGCATCATCCTGTAAAGATCACTAAAGTGGGTAATATCATCCCTAAATATAAAACAGTACTTAGAGCCGATGTAATGCGTCGACTGATCGAACGTTATATCACCCAAACCAACCTTTTAGAAGAGAACCTGCCAAAAGCTGTTGTTGCTCTTCTCTTAAGCATCCACTACCCTAATGAAGATCAACAGACCAAACTTTCAAAACACCAGCTCCAAGCCCTGAAATTCACCGAACTCTTTGAGTATATGAAGACGCTCACCAAAAAAAGACGCTATTTCCCTTCCACTTTCCAAACAGAGGGTAGATGGAGACCATGGGCTGAAAAGCTCCCTTTCAAATTAACCCAAGAACAAGTCTCTGCCATAGAGTCCGTTGAAGCTGACCTAAAAAAAGAGGTCGCTGCCAAACGTATGATCGTAGGTGATGTTGGTGCAGGTAAGACCATGGTCATCTTAGCCGCTGTGCTTATAGCCCAACCCTATCGCGCCATCCTTATGGCACCTACCACCATTTTAGCCAACCAACTTCTAGAAGAGGCCCAAAAATATCTTCCTCATTTAAAAACAGTACTTCTCACCAACAGCACCAAAAAAAGCATCTCTTTAAAAGATTATGACTTTATCATAGGTACCCACGCCCTACTCTACCGTGAACTTCCAGACGCAGCACTCATCATGATAGACGAGCAGCATCGCTTTGGTACAGCACAACGCCATCAACTCGAAAAGGTCATCTCGGCACAAAAAGGCCCTGACATAAAAACAACACCCCCTGATACAACATCCAAACACTCACGTCCGCATTTTTTACAATTTTCTGCAACACCTATTCCACGAACACAGGCCATGATAGACAGTGCTCACATTGATGTCTCTCTCATAACGAAGACCCCCTTTGAAAAAGACATAACCAGTAAGGTGATTCATAAAGATGACTTTTCTGCTCTTCGTGAGCATATTGAAAATGAGTTAGAACAAGAGCATCAAGTGCTGATCATACACCCTCTGGTTGAGCAGAGTGAAGCTTTGAACTACCAGAGTATTGAAGAAGCCAGAGGCTACTGGCAACAGCGATACAGTGATGTCTATGTGACCCATGGTAAAGATAAAAACAAAGAACAAGTACTTGTTGAGTTTAAAGAAAAAGGAAAGATCCTACTTGCAACAACAGTAGTTGAAGTAGGTATCTCTCTTCCACGTTTAACCACCATTATCATCGTTGGGGCAGAACGTCTTGGTCTCTCTACCCTGCACCAACTTCGAGGACGTGTGAGTAGAAATGGTCTCAAAGGCTACTGCTATCTCTATACTAACAATGAAAAAAGTGAACGCCTAGAATCATTTATAAAAACAGATAACGGTTTTGACATCGCAGCACTCGACTTGAGATTTAGAAAAAGTGGTGATTTGTTAGTTGGGAAAACACAGAGTGGTGATAAATTTAGATGGATCGATATGGCAGAAGATGAAAAGATAGTAGAGAAGGTCAAGGCGTATCTAACGCCTTAGACATTGTTATATATTGGTTCTAATAGAGACCGAACTTGCCATCACTTCTTTTGTAAAGTACCCGTGTTTTACCACTAATGTCTAAAAAGATCTCAAACTGCTTGTTGCTCTTTTTAAGTTCTTCTACGACATCCGCAACTTCACGAGGTTTGTAAAGATCTAATTCTAAAGGAACGATCTCATCTTCTACACGTTCTTTTGCATCACTAAGATCAAGACTGCTCGCTTCATTTTTAGCCTCGTTAAGACTCTCATTACGATGGTCATTGACCTTGTCATTTAAACGACGCAGTGCTTTTTGTGCTCTGTCCGTTGCCAGATCGGCTGCAGCGTAAAGGTCATCATCTTTTTGTTTGATCACAATAGTATTACTGCCTGCAATATTTAAAGTGTATTCTAACGAGACCCCACGATGGCGTTCTTGTTTAGAGATAACAACGCTGGCAGAGATAATGTCTAAGTTATACTTCTCCATAGAAGCCAAAGAGGCGTTCAGATACTCTTTAATAGACTCAGTTAGTTCGATTTTTCGTCCGGTAAGTGCAATGTTCATAATGTTCCTTTATAAAAGAGATATGATATCAATTATTATAACACGTGAAGATTAGTTCTAGAGAGGCACAGCATCATTACAGCACATGTACCTAAACGATTAGTCTATAACTTTTGTAGGGTTCTTCGATGATAACGAACAGGCTCATTCAACCCTAGAGCTGGATGATCTGATACGTAGACATCTATCAACATCGTTCCTACTGACTCTGCCGTGTTAATTGAAGCTTGTGTACCATTTGCAGTACAGTTAGCAGGCGCACCAGCACCGAGCCCATGGTAAGAGATATTTACGGTTATATTGAACATTGGAGAAGTTTGTGGATATGTCAAATTAAGCTGAGTTAAACAGTTATCTACCACGCCATCATTATCAGTATCTCTGTCAAAACCTGAAACCCGTAAAAGGGCATATTCAACTGTACTTTTGGCCAAAAGTTGTGCTTGTTCATTTACATAGTCAGTTGTCGTTCGCTCAGTAGTCTCCGCACTTGCATTTAACATAAATAACATCATCGTTGCCATCAAGACCATAAAAAATATGGCCATGATCATGGCAAAACCGCCGCGTTGTTGTCTTAGAATATTACTTTTTCTTTGCATAAGCTGTACTCCCCCAATCCTGCTGCATTGTTATCAGTCAAACAGACTTGAACAATTAAGATATCTCCAATAGTTGCAAAATCAAAAGATTTTACATTTTCCATCAAAACTGTACTTTTGCCTGCGGCCATACTTTCACCATCCCAAGGTTTATAGTCATAATAAAAGATCAGTTTATACGAGATCATACCATTGGTCACTATTGGATTTGCAGTGTCTAGACTTACAGCAAATGCAGATTTTGTAAATTGGTAGAATTCATATACGTCAATATCATCAAAGTCGTCAGCATTGCTAGATGTAATCACGGCACCCATGTTTACAGGATGAATCGCTTCATTTTGTGTAGTTACAGCTGCTCCGTCATATCCAAAATTAGTACTAAGGTCAACCGGGGCACCTATAAAAAATATAGCACCACTATCATTGGTTGTAGTACCTGGTGAACTTAAACCGTTGATAGTAGATGTTGCCAATCCTCCAACTGAGACAGGAGAAAGATCGATCAAACCACTCCACGTTGGCGACGAAGATCTCCAACCATCAGAGTCTATACCCATCCACTCCAAAACATTTTCATTACCGGTAATACTACCAATTGGAACCACTGCCGCACCTGGGGCCGTTCTTGCTATCACTGTATCTTTTATACGATAACTCAAGCGATTAGCGATCTGCTTAACTGCCAATTCGCTTTCGTTAGTAAAACGATTAAAGGTGTTAGAGACTACATAAGCTTCATAGCTTTTGTATAGTAACTCAACACCAAATTTAGAAATAATTCCTATAATGACAATAACAAATACTAATTCAATTAATGTAAAGCCTCTACGCATTATTGCATCCTTCTCTTGGCAAAACCTGCCTCACCAATGTTGGCTGTGTAGGTCCGCAATGTAGTTACAACACCATCTACATCTGAAATACTGACTTCTATCATCTTTAAATTAGAAATAGCAGCACCTTGCGATGCAGTAGAAAGTACAGTTCCGGTATCAGTAACATAGACCCTTTGAGATGAAACAGTATAAGCTGATTTGTAACCAGTGACTGAAGCGGCAGAAGCATCAATAGCTAATCCCAACGCCTCATCACCGTTTTGCGCTGGTTTTGGTTGAGCTGATGCTGCTTTTGAAAGGTTATAATCATAGAATTTTCTATGTTTGTCTTGCGCTAAACCGCCTACTCTAATAGGTTGTGTAGTACTGATACGTGCATAAGAAGAACCACTTCCAAGATCATTAACATCTAGTATTTTAGCTGTAACGTAAACATTTGCACTACCCGTACTTTCAATGGAATTGTCATCCCAAGCGGTCGCCGACCCTGCTGAGATGACTGAAGATGCCAAAAATATCGCTTCTCCTGCTAAGTTTTCTTTTAATGACGCATTATTGACCTCGATCATCAAAGGTACTGTCAAAATAGTGATAGAGATAAAAACAATGGCAAAGATCAACTCTATCAGTGTAAAAGCATGACGGTTGCCATGCAATCTTTTAACTGATGGTTTCGGAGCAGACTTTGGGTCTACCATTGGATTCTCCTATTGGTTTTTTTCTTTTCATTAGCTTTAGTTGAGTGCGTTGTATTAGAACCAGAAGTGCTTGTCCATTTACCTGGTCCGTAAAATTCTAAGTGCGCACTTGTTTGTGTAGCTGCCGCATTATACTTGTCATAGATAAGCCAAGGCTCAACACCAGTACCAGAGGTGATATTTAAATTTTCTTTATACGGGTAACCTTTAGAACCATTATAAGTATATTGTATTTTTGTAACACCCTTAGCAGTGACAGGAGCACTAGCTGTAATATTAGACTGTACAGTAAGTTTCACTTCACCATCACTTGCAGCATGCACTGTGTTTTTATACCAATTCACACTATTGCTACTTCTTTGAGGGTTAGGACCAACTACATCTGTGATCACGCTCGAGTTAGCATCTGCATCTGCATAGAACTCATAGTAAAAGTCCATTTCACCTGTACAGCTACTACCCACACTTCCACTATCACACATTACTATACGGCGTGGAGCATTCACACGACCATACAACACAGTTACATTTTTGTCATATACTCCACGTCCTCTTATACCAAAGGTAGGATTACCGTTAGCGTAGGCAACACAACCGTTTTCACAAACTACATCAAGTGAATCCAGGTTAAACTTAAATGGGTTCATTTCAGTGTTACTAGGACGTTCAAAGTTAACATACAGTTTAAGCTGTGTCTTCCCGCCCAGGGTCTTAGTAAACTCAGAAGACACTAACTGTACAAAGGCTTGGTTGGTAAACCTATATGTATTATTACCACCGCTTGCACTGTTTTCAAGCCATCTAAACTGTACAGGCTGTCCATCAACATCTACAGGTGTAGTAGGAGAAGTATTACTGTCAAGTGTAAGTCTTAGCTCTTGTGCATAACATCCCGTTACAAAATTATTTAAAATACTGTCATCAGCACCTTGTGCTTCGATCTCTCCAAGTAAGTTAATAGACATATTACTATCATTATTTGCACCAAAACCTAAGGTATTAGCGTAAATAAAGAGTTCATTTGGATTGGTTGTACTATATTGTACTGCACCTAGATCAAAATGTTCTGGGTAAGCATAAATATGCAAGTCGCCACGAGAAGCATTATATTCGGAGTTTACCGTACATCCAACCATATCTGTTGATGGTGTCACTAATGGTATAAGGTTACTGTTAGGAAGACATCCCACACCAATGTTTGGATTTGAGTTTGCATAATCCACCGCTGTCCATTCGTTGTCTAGGAAGTGTAGTTTATAATTACCTACATTCCTCAACGGGACTTTCCCATTTTTAGCCACTCCATCCCAAAATGAGAATGGGAATTTTTTGTGAGCTTTGTCATTACAACTAACGTTATTTTCAATTCCTGCTTTACTAAGCATAAAAGCACCCATATCAGAATTTTCATTTACACTATAACCTGCCCATGCAGTGGATGGGAAACCTTGTCTATACCCCTGGGCTATATTGTCAGAACCATAACTCGTTGCATTCACTTCATAGGTATAGTCATAACCGGCTACAACATTGTATGGGACAGGAGTGTTGTTGGCACCTATCTTCACACTATTGTTCGAATCATAAAGCGCGATCTTATAAGATGCTGGACGAACCGCGAAGTTATCACGTGAACAGGTAACCTTACCATGGAACTTTCTTAAACAGTCGTAACACCCTGTTGCTAATGGGCTACATTCATTAGTACAACTGTTGTCGTTTGAAAATGGGGAAGAACCCGAAGAGTATAAAGAATCAAAACAAGCTTCGGTCTCACATTCATGTTGAACCAAAGAGCCATCATCTGCTTTAAGGTTCCAAATACGGTAGACCGCATTACGTCTTGCAATATCAAACTGCTGTGCCAAGATCGGTGTACTCATCTGATGCGCCGGGATTTTAATAAACTCTGGTGGTGTACCATATCCATCTGGATTGTGACACTGAACATCAGCATCTGCCCCTAAAATATTTGCATTAACCACTTCAAGTTCAAGAACTACATTTTCAGAAAATGTTTTTCTGGTGTAGTTATCATCTGCCTTATAGGCCACTAAATTTAATTCAAACTCTCTACCACTTACTTGTGAATACAGGTTGAAGTCTGTATCTACAGCATCAGTCACTGTTGGTGCTGTTCGTTCAACATTAAACGTTCCATATGTTGGTAGATATGAACCGCTGCCACCACACGTTTCGGTCAAAAATGCCACTTGAGGAACAGGACCACTACCATAATCAACATCATACTCTATACGCATGTCCATCACAGTATCTATGTGATTTTTAGACGTATTCATCTCATGGTTAAAACGTACATAAGTTGTTTGGAATGCTTCTATCAGTCCACCTTGTCCAGGCCCAGGACCTGCACCTAGTCCAATGTTCATCGTAAAACTTGAAGCAGTAGGGTTATCTATGTCAAATACTGAACTTGGGGTATAACCCAAGATAGCATTTGGTGCCAAACGTGCAGAACCTGGTTGATAACGCATATACTCTGGGTCACTGACAGCAGTAAAACGCACATTGTTAAGTGGGAAGTCACCCTCTCTACTTCTTATAGCTACGTGTGTTGTCAACTGATTGTTATTTAAATGCAGTGATGTATTTACTTCATTATTGTTGGAGAAAATTTGATAGCCACCTATATCAAAGGTATATTCATAACACAGATTCGGTTTATACAGTTCTGTTGAAAAGACCATCATACTTGGAGTTATATAGTCATTGTTTGAATACCATTTAACAAAGATAGAACTTATAGCTCTACTGTAACCACTAACAATCGATCCTACATCAAAGACATCAATATCAACACCATCATTATTGACAGCCAAGTTGTTACTAAAACCTGGTACTGGATCTCTAAGTACGCCATCAAGGTGTGCATCAAATGTATTATTTACATTGGTTGCACCTGGGTCAACAAAACCGGACGAAGAGCTATCACTTATTTTCAACCAGTCTTTTGTCGTACTGCCAGGTCTTTGTCCATATCTGTATTCACCCTCTCCTGAAAAAACTGACAATTGTGCGGACACAGTGTTTCCTGCACTCGGCAGTTTAAATCCTGAGATCTCAATAGGAGTACTGTTTGTTCCAATAGAGTCAAAACCACTGTATACTGAGACATTTCTAGGTTGTCCGTCAAAATCTTCAGCATAGATCACAACAAGTGACCAACCACCAAATACTCCTGGTGATGGTTCACGTCCTTCATTTGTTACAAGGTTTGCGACGGTAAAGACATGTTTTCCTTGTGCAAGGTTAGCACCTTTGAGCAGTGCTGTCACATCAGCATGCGCAGCATAAGTCGTTCCACCACTACTAGAAGCACGGTACATTGTTTTTGCTTTGACCCTTGCATACCCACCAGAATCTATTTTCAAACGTATATACTCAGCATCAACTGTATCAATATCAAGGGTATAACCTGTGTTATCTGCTCCTGTGAATGTATATCCAAATGGTGCAGAACCATTATCTACCCCGAAGCGCATAGGGTAATTGTTATCAGTACTGATACGACCTTGCCAAAAAAGACCGGCCCACAATATACCATCTCCACCATTTTGATCATAAGTACTTGGTAATACTACATATGATGATGTAGAGTTCCAAGTTGTTGGGTCACCATCAATATCTATATATTTACTTACACGCATGTTACTTGTCATTAAAGAGTAAGATGAATCTTGACACGTTCCACCATAACCTGAATATGCATTTCCTGTCTTTTTATTTGTTAAACACATTACCGTGTTACCAGCAACCTTATAGTCACCACGAATATTACGGGTACTTGCCGGGTTAACAAGATCAAAAGCATGAAGACCATCCAATATGGTCTCTCCTACATTAATAGTAACTGTAGCGGTATCTGTATTGCCCAAAGAGTTAGTGATGGTATAGGTAAATGTATCAGGACCTGAAAAAGATGCATTAGGAGTATATACAAATGATCCATCAAGTTCTATAGTTAAGGTTCCGTTACTAGGATCTGTATGTGCCGTGACATTAATGTCACCACTTGGTGTATCATTATTTAAGACACCCGTTAAAGCATCTACATTTAAAATAACTCCAGCATCTGTACTATACGTATCATCTACAGCAGTGGTATTTGTGGCAAGTTGAAATGTAAAAGTACTTTGATACTCATCAAGATCACTTCCTGTCTCTTTAAAGAAAACAACAACTTGGTCACCTGCTGCCAAAGTCAGGTCAGCAATATTATGTGATTGCGCTGTTGTATCTGCGTAATGAACAGCACCGTTTACAAGTACTTGCATATGGTAGTTATGACTGTTAGGAGATGTTGTCACTATGCTCAAGGTACCTGTTGCACCCACAGTAAAGTTGTAGTAGTCCTCTTTATCTGGAGAACCTTCTGCTTGAGATGTTGAGCCGCTTATACATGTTGTAACATCTGCCAAAGCACCATCCAATGTCGGTATAACAGTACCAGGGGATGCACTGTTCATACTGTTGTCATCCAAACTACAATCACATCCGTGGCATGAGTTTATTATTGTAACTACGGATGAGACTACTGTATTGTTTGCGGCAGTTGGATCTACTGTAGGTGAGCTAACACTAACAGTTTGCGTTAAATTTCCTACACTTAATGCCTGAACGGTTGTTGCGATATCTGATGTTACACCATTGGCAACAGGCAGGTTATAGGTACATACTAAAGATGATCCAACATTTAGGGTACCACTGCTTTGATTACAAGTCAATCCTGCAGGAACGGTTGTAAGAGTGACATCTAAACTATAATTGATTACCAACGTAATGTTTGCTGCAGCTGTATCTGGTCCATTGTTTTGGAAATGAATATTAAAATTTACATCCTCAGCGACATTAGCTGTCAATGGTGTAGGTTGCGTCACTTCTGTTAATTCCAAATCTGCAACTGTCGTATTAGTCAATACAACTGATATAAGATCCACATATCCATCTGTATCAGTTCCATTATGTCTCTTAAATACTAAGGCTATTCTTATCCTACGTGTATTTGCCGGAACTATTCCTGTATCAGAAAACAATCTCATCACTTTATTTGATGTATAGTTTCCTGTATCATAAACTGCAAGGTTGGAATTAGATGCGTCTTTAAAAACTACACGTACTTTAATAGTATCACTATCACCATACCCACCTAAGTACGAGCTAAAATCATATTGCACCTTTCCAGAATCAATATCTGCAGCAATATCATTTAGTATAATATTTTGACTTACAGTTTTGTCTCCTCCTGTCGCATAAAAAAAGAAATTACCTGCACCACTTGGTTTTGGTCCTGCCCAATTTGTAGAATAATTCGCCCTAACAAGAGTACCTGCACCAGAGTTATTGTTCCACATGTTAAAATCGTTATTGCTCTCAGCAGAACTTCCTTGTACTAAGTTCGTTCCATATGTTGTTGCGTTTAGATAACTTGTTGTAAAAGCCAAAAGCAACAGTAAAACTAAAAATTTATTATTAAAAATTTTCATATTAACACCTTTAATACTCCGTCAAGAGCTTAATTCGTATGTAATCAAAAATGATGCCATAAGTTTTAACTTATGGTTATCAACCCAGATGTCTCTAAGAGAGCCAAGGGTTTCCATCCCCGTTTTGCAACGCGTTTGGCTTTTTGCCATACCTACTTAACTAAACTTAACATATAAAACATAAAATGTATATAAAATAATATTTTTTTATATGTTATCTCAGTAGATAAGTTTTACTTTTAATCCTTTACAAGGACAATTCCTCATCAAACCTCACTAATTCTAATTTAGAAGGTATAGACGCTTACGACATTCCAAACATAGGCATAGGCATAGGCATAGGCTAATGTACATTTTTTTGTAGTACCGAATTTCTCATTGTCGCAAGATCAGGTTTATTTAAAGATCATATGAGTAGACATGACATTGTAAATAGACATTTATACAAGTAATCTCGATTTGAAAAGGTATGGGAAGAGTAAACATTGAACTTTAAACTTCGATTTTTATGTAAATTTATCTGAACAATGGCACAAGAGGGATTTGTATCGTTTATTCACAATGTGATAGATATTATCACCGTGAAATATGTAGAAGGCGGTGCAGTGGTCTACACCTTATGGATAAGATTAATACTCGCCTGTAAATTTAAATACAAGAGAGACGTATCCCTCAACTAAGAAGTTAACGGAACCTTTTACAGAGCTGTCTGAAAATGCTTTGTTGACACGCCCACCAAGCTCTAGACCAAAGTTATCTATAATGTCAATATTCACACCAACATCTGCACCGGCATAAGGGTCCCATACCGTGTACTCGAAAGCACCTTCAGTAATCTGTGAACCCATTTCACCACCGTTGATACCCAGGAAAATGTTGAAGTGTTCACCTGCTCTTATAAGGTACTGCATCTCAGCACCTACAGTAGCCACATAATCATATGTCTGCACATTATGATAACGTGCAGAGATAAAAAGACGATAATCTTCAGACTCACCACCCAACTTCAAACCTCCACCAAAAGCAGTATTGTTTCCACTTTGTTCTACACGAACAGCATTAGATGTTGATGTGTCTGTAGTTAGTTTTGACTGACCCGTACCAAAAGCACCTTCTAAACCAATCAAACCTTTAGCATCCCAAGCATTTTGAAAGTAGTTTTCACTTGCTGTCGCATAGATACCCGTTAGTAGTAACACTGATCCTAAGATATTTTTCATTTCCATTCCTTTTTTTACTTCTCTATTAGTATTCTGATACAACGTTGTCACCTATTTTGATTGTAACAATACCACCATCCGTATTTGTTTTATCCGTATCAGTTGCATATATTCTTACATATGGATAACCGCCATAAAAGGTACAATCAAATATACCTTTAGATGGTCCAATATCATATGTCCAACCGTTGTTACTTCCATCCGTAGACGGTATATCTACAATTCTTGGGAACATTGACGATTGAGAAAAACTGACATTTGTCACTGGATCTGTATTATTACCTTCACTTGAGGCATTCCATTGATTTGAAACAGTATTGTAATAAGCTTTATATATCACACCCGTAGTGGTATGTGTTCCTATGGCAAAGACATAACCCGCATCACCACCATAGTTAACATCGTAACTAAAATAGCCATTTTGCATAGCTCTGTCTGTTTCATAGATTCTAATGTTGTCAAAAAAGAGCTCAATTATATTAGTAAGCGATGGTACAGTCTTAGAAGCTTCTGTCGCTTTTCCTGAAATAGATGGGAAACTGTATCCACTACCTCTAAAGGTATGAATGCGTGTTTCACCAACACGTTTAGAGATGTTGTCTTCGTTTACTTTACCTACTGTGTTAGCATAAATAGCTGCTGTTTTACCTACCAGATAGATGTCATAAACAATTTTTATCTTGGCAATCCCAGAGGAATCGATTTGGTATACGCCACCATCGATCTCAGTCGTAGCTACTGCCTCAGCACCCGTGTCATCACAAAGCTCTTGACGTTTATTGTTTCCTATTGCGTAACCCATCTTGGTCTGTGTACCATTAAAGTCTTCTAGCACACGGATCTCATCACTGCTTTGGTTTGTAATATCAGTAATATCCCATTTACCAGAGGCATCATACGTGTAACCAGGCCCAAAGGTTGCTATATTGTCATTGAACTCATTAATATTTGTTTCACTAATATCCAAAGCTGTGATCAATGCGCCAGGATTACCATCTGTTATGGTCACTTTACCCTTTGACGTTCCGTTAAGTTCTAATGGTGTCAGTTCAACAGCATAGTCATTACCCACTATTGTGTCTTGTGCGCCACTGTTTTCACGTGCGTAACCAACGATTGCACCTACTGAGATCGAAGGCTGTGTATTTACTGGATTGTTATACTTGTCAGTTACCAAGACAACCATATGTTCAATAAAATGTGCACCATCAGGATGTTTCTCTGAACCAGCGAAGTTAATACTCATCGCCGTTGGTGGACCAGAAAGAACAACGACAGAATAGATCTTAGTGCGGTTTTGTTCATTACCATTAACGTCTGTAAACACCGTCTCTACCTTAAGTGGAGAGATACCAGAGTAGGTTCCGCTTTTAAATGTGGTGACTACATTATTTTTATTGGTAATAGTTTTACCATTGGCATCAGTACCTAAAGAGTCGAAAATATCTCCTACATCAGGATTTAACATCGTGATTCTCATTGATGTCATATTTCCATCAGAAACTGTGACACCATCTTTGTCCTCAACTCTAAATGTCAGGTTTCTATTAAGCTCCAGACCTATCGTCACATTTTCATCATCAATGCTTGATTTAATAAAGTAGTCAGTCTGAATGATCTGATTTGCATCTGGATTATAGATAACAGTATAGTTATTATCAGCGGCATCAACCAAGTTGTCTTCATAATAAAAACTAAATACTACATGGTCATGACCATTGGCAACTTGACCATCCAAATCTTTTGGTGCAGTATATGAAAAAGATGCTATACCACTAGGGTTAACTGCTACATTAGAAGTTGCAAAATACCCTACATCAACACCATCAAGGACTTCGTCTGGATAAACAACATGTACAATACCACTTTGTGCAGGGGCATTGGTTTGTGAATTAAGTACTTTAACAGCAATACTCACACTTTGTGAGTTTGTTGTAATAGTAGATATTTTTTCTGTTAAAACAACTTTAAAACTCTCAGGCTTGTAACTCATAGTCAGAGTAGTAGGCTGCACTTTAGTTGGGTCTTCTTTATATCTAAAGGTAAAGACCTGATCAGCAATATTGGTTAAAGAGTCTGGACCTTCAAAAGAAAAGAGTGCCACGCCATCTTCGAGTGCCACTTCACTACTTACAAAATGACCAGCATTGACACTGCCATTTACAATAGCAGTTGGGTATTCTACAACTATTGTTCCAGAATTATATGTTTGATTAAATTCGTCATAAGCGAGTACACGTACATCAAAAACTGCATTGTCTTGAGAGACAACTAAAGAACTTGCTTCAACATTAATAGTAGGTAGTTTAGTTGAAAAGTCTACTTGCAGATTTGCTTTTACACTTGAGTTCTTCACATCGCTAAATGTAAATATGACATTTGCAACACCTGCTGGTACTAAGTTAAGATTGGCAGGGCCTATGTATTTAAAATGTGCTTTACCATCAGCACTGACCGCTACTACAGCCTTTTCAAAAGTACCTACGTTGACTTGTCCTGGGAATGAAACTGCAATTTCGCCTTTAGTCACATAATTACCATTACTGTCAACAGCTACCACAGCAATGTCACTGACTTGGCCATTTTGTGTCACTGAAACAGTTGGTGTTCCACTTGTAGCATCTACACCCTCTACTAAAAGAGTAGAGATGATAGGGGAGGTACTACCACCACTACTACCTACTGTAATATTAAAATCTATACTGTCTGCTACTAAAGGAGACTGGTTTTTCACATAAAAAAGGTACTGATCTGTCACTGTTCCGTTAAGTGCTGAAATATCTGCAGGACCCTCATAGTTAAACTCTGCAATACCATTACTGATGGTAGCTGTTGTGTTTGTTATTACAATGTATGGGTTTGCTGGTAACTGCACCGTCACTTCACCACTTGTTACAGCAGTTCTAAATGCGGTAAGCGCATAAAATCTAAAGGTACCTGACTGGCTGTTTTCACCGATCTTTACTCTTTTGCTCTGTCCAACAAACTCTAAAGTCTTAACAATTTCAGGAGCATTAGGGTCTATTGGTGTCCCTCCGCCTGATGAGTCAGTAACAAAAGTAGCAGTTCCACTCCACTCTATATCACCTTTTCCTGCTTTTTGCTTGCCTGTGATCTTTAAGGTCTTAGCAACACAGCTTGAGGTAAATGTCACATTAACATCTGACACTACAGGATCGTTATTTGGATAGTCTATGGCATTATCACCATCGATGGTAGAGGTGTTGATATCACAACCTGGCACTTCTACTTTAATATCAGAAAGTTTTGCTGCACCCTCTCCTGCAAACGAAGTAGTTATCGACCCTACCAATCCGTTGTTCACCTGTATAATATTATTGCTGTCTACACTGACCAACGGATCGTTGTCTTGCTCATTGCTACAGCCTGCCATCATCCCACTCAGCGCTGTAAGCAACAGAAGTGTCGCTGTCTTTTTAAGTCCGAATTTCATTTTCATTATATGCACCCTTGCGAAGTATAAAAACTCTTTTATACTCAAGTCAATTTATCAACCTCTTAGATATTACAGCCACATATAGGCACTGCATACAGCAAAGAGTTGACACACTTTAAAACCATTATACACTCTTCGATTTTAACTATTCTTAAAAGTTATACAACTTGGCCAAATACTTTTATGTTTTTAGTAAATACTACAGTTTATGCGCATTATACCTTGTTGTTTTCTATAATATGTTGTGCCGCAACAACCCCTGAACTAAAGGCCCACTGGAAGTTGTAGCCACCTAACTCCCCTGTAATATCTACAACCTCACCTGCAAAAAAGAGATTTTCCAAGATGTTACTTTCTAGCGTCCAACTGTTTAGTGTCTCCGTTTTAACACCACCTTTGCACACCTCAGCCTTAGAAAAACCATAAGTACCCGCCGGAGCTAAGTGATAAGTATGAAAAGCCGACACCAAAAGCGCCCGTTCATCGTTTTTATAATCTACACACGCGCGATCTTTAATACCCAAATGTACTATAAATGCTTGTGTAAAACGTTTTGGGAGGGGAAGTGCTGTCGAGAGAAGACGTCTGTTATTATGAAGCAGGTCAACTAAGTTGTTTTTAGGCAGAAAGTTTATGGAGATCTCACCTTTACTCCAGTAGAGCGACGCACTCAGCACAACTGGTCCACTTAGACCTTTATGAGTTAACAACATATCTTCATAGAGTGTTTTTCCCGCTACTGTCACTTCAGCTTCAAAACTGATACCGGAAAGTTCTTTCATCCAAAAGGCGTTTTTTTGCAAGGTAAAGCCGGCTAAAGCTGGTAGAAAAGAGATGCTCTCATGTCCAAGAGAAGCAGCCAATTCCAAACCTATTTCACTCGCACCTAAGGACCCAAAACTTTTACCACCTGTTGCTATCACAACATTTTTTGCTTTGTATTTTCGTTTTTTCGTTTTTAAGACAAAATGTTCTTCTTTACTCAAAGAGATGATCTCTTCACCAAACTTATAATCACTTTTAGCACTGGCAGCTTTTAAGATCTCTATGATCTCTTCTGAACTTTTAGGACAGAAATAGTACTGCTCTTTACGCAGCACCGGTTTCAACCCCCGATGCTCTAGCCACAGCAGAAGATCCTCTTTTGAGAATTGTGAAAAAATAGACTCTATAAGCTGTTCATCTCCCAAGTAATTGCTGGCAGAGACATTCACATTGGTGATGTTACATTTCCCACCACCCGAGACCTTTAACTTTTTGGCCGCTTTTTCATTACCCTCTATGACCACTACAGAGAGATCACTCTTTTCATTGAGTTGTGCCGCACACATCATCCCGCTGGCACCTGCACCAAGTATCATTACATCATAGGTTCTTTCTGCCACACCCAGCCTTTATAGAAAACAGATCACATCTCTTGTTTCTAATTTTGGTATAATTCTACCACTAATTAAGGAATTTTATGAGCAACAAACTACACATCGTCTCTTTAGGCTGTAACAAAAACCTTGTCGACACGGAGGTGATGCTCGGTCGTCTCAAAGCATATGAGATGACCGATGACTCCAGCGAGGCCGATGTCATCATCGTCAACACCTGCGGTTTTATTGATGCGGCCAAAGAGGAGTCCATCAATACTGTTTTAAACCTGCATGAGGCGCGTAAAGAGGACTCAATGTTGGTAATGGCCGGCTGTATGAGTGAACGTTACAGCGAGGAACTTTCTAAAGAATTGACTGAAGTGGACATCTTTACCGGTGTTGGTGATTATGCTAACATCGACAAACTTCTGGCTGAAAAAGAGAGCCGTTTTACAGAACAGGTCTATCTTATCGACGGTGAAGAGCGTGTTGTCACAGGTTCTAGCTACCATGCCTACATCAAGATCTCTGAAGGGTGTAACCAGTCCTGTTCGTTTTGTGCGATCCCTTCATTTAAGGGAAAATTGAATTCCCGTGACCTTGACAGTATTGCTAAAGAGGTCGAAGGACTGGTCAAAAAAGGCTATTACGACTTTAGTTTTATCTCTCAGGACTCCAGCTCGTTTTTACGTGATCAAAATGTGAAAGATGGTCTTATCCACCTTATCAAACGCATAGAGCTTATAGATGGTGTCCAAAGTGCTCGCATACTTTATCTCTATCCAAGTACTACAAGTATGAAACTGCTGCAAGAGATCGCAAAATCTCCACTCTTTCATAACTACTTTGACATGCCGATACAACACATCAATGACGATATGTTACGTATGATGAAACGTGGTTTTGGTAAAGAAAAAACACTTGAGCAACTTAACTACATGCGTTCACTGCCTGAGAGTTTTGTAAGAACCACATTCATCGTAGGACATCCAGGCGAGACAGAGGAGATGTTCGAAGAGCTATGTGATTTTGTTCGTGACTTTGGCTTTGACCGGGCCAATGTTTTTGGCTACTCCGATGAAGAGGGAACTTCTGCTTATGAAGTAGGTGAAAAGTTATCTCAAGAGACCATTGATGCGCGTGCTGAGATCTTAGGTGAGATCTGTAAAGAGGCAGAGATGGCTTCACTGCAAGCTGAGATTGGCAAAGAGATCAAACTCATCATCGATGGAGAGAGTGATGAACATGAGTTTTTACTCTCTGCACGCAAAAGCATCTGGGCACCAGATATTGATGGTGAGATCTATGTCAATGACAAAGCTTTTGATGAAGAGCTTGAGTTTGGAGTACTTTATCGTGCTAAAGTCACAGACCTTGTAGGAACAACACTCACGGCCACTGCCCTTGGACATGTTAAATAAAAAGAGTCTCTCTTCTTTGCAAGAGGGAAAAAACCTTTTAGCCTTCTCCGGCGGTGTGGACTCCTCTGCCCTCTTCTTCTTGTTACAAAGACAAAACATCCTTTTTGATATCGCTATAGTCAACTACCAAATGCGTGAGCAAGCAGCTGAAGAGGTCGCTTATGCCCAAAGCCTTGCCAAGAGCTATGGCAAAGAATGTTACCTTTTAGAGGTCACACTGGAAAAAGCCAACTTTGAAGCACAAGCACGTAAGGTACGTTACGACTTTTTTGAAACACTTGTCCAACAGTATCACTATGACCACCTTATCACTGCCCATCAACTCGACGATCGACTCGAATGGCTTTTGATGCAGCTTAGCAAGGGTGCCGGTCTGCATGAGCTTTTAGGGATGCGGGCTATAGAAAAACGACCTAATTATCTTATGGTCCGTCCCTTGGTAGAGACAACCAAAGCGACACTTTTAACCTATCTTCAAACAGAAGAGATACCCTACTTTTTAGACCAAAGTAACCAAGATACCCACTACAAACGCAACTTTTTTCGGCGCCACATCGCGGCACCGCTACTTGAGGATTATGCCCAGGGTATTAAAAAAAGTTTTAACTTCTTACAAGAGGACCTTGAAGCGCTGCGGGGACAACAACCTATCCTGCAACAGACTAACCAACTCTACTACTTCAAACAAGCCCACTCTCGACGCAGCAGTCTTATATTAATCGACAAAATTTTAAAAGCAAATGGGTTTTTGATGAGACAGGGGGATAAAGAGGCACTCAAAAGTAGTGATGAGCACGTAGTGGGGCGTCGTTTTGTGGTCACTTTTTCAAACTTTCATATTTTCATAGCACCTTACGTAGAACATACTATGACAAAAACTTTTAGAGAGCAGTGTCGGCTTTTAAAGATCCCTCAAAAACTCAGACCCTACCTCTGCCAAGACAGCGAAGCATTTGAAGCTGTTGTCACACTTTTAAAAGAGTGCTAAAAAGCACCAGTATTATACTCCGTACCTTAGTGTTTCCGAGTATAGACTTTCAACATAAAATGGGTCTCTAAACCCTCTTTGGTACTGCGAAACTGCTGAGTAGAGACCACTTCTGCAGCCCAATCAAACTGATTTAACTGATCAACAAAACGGTAAAAACTGAGCGGTGACATCGTAATAGCAGTGATCTCTACAATATCTGTCTGACGACCTGCCTCTTTTTCTGTGGTAATGCTTCTTAAACTGTAACGTTTGAAGTACTTGGCTATAAAATGTTCAAAACGTCGCTCATCAAATCTTTTTTTTAAAGCAAGATCTACATTTTTTTCTTCTTCTTGAAGTTGTTGCAATTGTTTATATTTTTCATCAAAACGCTTCTCTGCAACCTCCAACTTCTCCTGCTGCTGTTCTAAAGTTATGTTCAACTGACGTTGCGCCTTGATCTTTGGTGTAAATACAAAAAATCCAAAAGAGACCACCACACTCATCAAAAGAAAGATAAACATAACCAAAACAAAAGAGGCAAACTTACTCACTGCTTCACCTCCACTATAGAGATATTACTAAAATCGTATGCACCATCTGCTCTCTTTTTAAACTTTGTACTGCTACGTGCAAAAAGTGAGTCTAAAGAGCGTTGGAAACTCTGTAAAAAGGTTTTTTTACTCTTTGTCATCCCTTTAAGACGAAGCGTTCCCTTACGAAACTCCGCCATCTCTAAAACAACATCATCAGGCACCAGGTCAAAAAAGTTTTTAACATTCTCTTTTTTGAGCCGGTTTCTTGTGCTGATCTGTTCACGAAACTTCTCAAGAAGTTGGAGTCGAGTGATCTCTTTTAAGATCGCTTGTTCTTTGACTTCAAGATCGCTTAATCGCGTTTTGACATTCTGAAGCAGCAGGGTCTCTTTACTTATACTGTGGTTCAAAAAGATGTTTGCTATGAACATAAGGATTACCAAGAGTATAAAAATAGAGAGAAGCCACTGAAATTCACTGCCTAAGATCTTTTTAGGGCGGGCTTGGATGAAACTTTCACTCATGACACTTCCTTCTCAGCTAAGAGTGCCAACTCTAAACCTAGATCGATCTCTTCTCTAGTTACTTCTGTAAAAAGCACCTCTTCAAGACTATTTTCCAGCCTTGTATCAAAACTCAACGTGTCTGCTATAGAGACATGCTCTATAAACATACTTTCATCGACCTTGGTATCGTAAAATGTTTTGATACACTCCTGAACACTCTCAACATAACGCTGTAACATTTTAGAGCTGTCTAACAGAGGATGTCGTTCATCCAAAAGTTCATAAGCTCCAAAAAGAGCCTTTTGTTCTTTAAATACTACTGCCGCAATAAAACCTTCGGTTAACAACAGGTATAGACCATCTTCACTGTTGATACGATTTTTAAAAAAGTTATATAAAATAGAAAAAGGAGAAAACAGTAGATCGAGACCCACGGAGCGAAATGCTTTTTGACGTTCAAAAAGGTCATCTTTATCTATATAGAGACCCCATCTTTTCTCTATGCAAACCACTTCACTCTCCGTCAGTGCTTCGACCGCTTCACCACTGCAACTCGAGACAACACCCTGTTTGGCTTCACTCTCCAAAACACTCACATAACTTAAGGCCCCTTCTCTGCTCAGACGTTTAACCTCACGCTCCAGAGCCTCTTTTCCTTCGATTACTTGCGCAGGAAAACGTTTACGTACATTACCATTTTTAAAAAGCAGTCCATCTACCTGTATACCATTTTGTGTTGGCTGTAGAATAATATGGATCTTTGATATCAAAGGCTCAAGAATTTTCATTTTCATCCTGACACATCGGGTGTGCATTAAGGTAGTTTTTCATTTTGGTACTACTTCCCAACTTGGTATAGATCTGTGTCGTTGACATCGAAGCATGACCCAAAAGTTCACTGACATCTGCTATACGGGCATCATTGTTTAACAAGGCCGTCGCATAAGAGTGGCGTAATTGGTGGGGTGTTACTTTCAACCCTACCCGTTTAAAACATTTTGTTACCAGATATCTTAGACTATTTTCACTTAAGCAAGCCCCATCTGCCTCGAAGAGATAATTTTGAACATTATGATGTTCTAGATACTCCTCAACCAGACTATGAACTGCTGGTAACATTGGGATGTCTCTACCTTTTTGTCCCTTACCTACAACACGTACCCACTCTTTATCTATAGAATCCAAACGAAGGGACTTTAATTCTGATATGCGCAGACCCAAGGTATAAAGCAGGGTCACAACCAGTCGTTCATCTGTAGTTGCCACAGAGAGTGCCTCTTGTATATGGGCATCACTCACCGGCTTTGGTAAGGTCGCCGGTACTTTGATGTTTTCATCAGCTTTTAAAGAGACCTTATGGCCTTGGTCTTGAAGGTAAAGGGTAAAGCTTCGGATGGCTGAGAGCTTTTTAGAGATGGTCGCAGGCTTGAGGTGGGCTATATGTAGACGTAGAGGCATGAGGTTAATGGTTGTATGTTCTTTGTTAGCAATGAGCTCAACAAACCTAAATGCTTCGCTCAGTGCCTCATCATAGCTTTTAAGTGTTAAGTCTGAGTAACCACGGAACTTCTCCAAATACTCTAGAAAATGCTTTTTATAGCGCTCTAGATCATTTTTCATCATGAGTAGTCGTGTTCTAGAAGCTTTTTTTTGATCAGTGATTTTGCAGCTTCCGGCTCAAGCCCCGTCAGGTCTAAAGGTTCTGAAGCATAAAAGTCCAACTGCGTAAAGGGTTTGGGTATGGTAAAACGGTCCCAACTTTTAACTTGCCAGTAGCTTCTAGGAACACAAGAGAGTGTGATCACTTTTGCGTCTGCCTTTTGTGCCATAGCCACGATCCCATCTGCAACTATCTCATGGCGTGGCCCCTTTGGACCATCTGGTGTAATGCCTATGTCAGTTCCCCCACGCAGTGTCTTGATCGCAGCGATAAGTACTTTGGCACCACCACGCGTGGTAGAACCATGCAAGGTACCTATTTTAAAAAATGCAGTGATCTTGGCAATGATCTGGCCATCAAAATGTTCACTGATGATTACCTTGGCATTAGGATGTTTTCGAAGTTTCAAATAGAGGTAAGGAAGATAAAAGAGATCACCATGCCAACAAGCGACTATAATAGGCTCTGTAGGTATGGTCTCTGGAAGATGGAACTTTCGACGACTGCTGTAGTAAAAAAGACGGATCAGAAGTGCGCCTATAGGAGGAAAAAGTATCAGTGAAAGTGAGCGAAGCAGCTGCTTACGCAAGAAGCTCACCCATAAGGCTCATACGCGCGGAAGAGATGATCTTTACCGGCTGTATCTGACCTAAAAGTTCCTCACTGCCCTTGACCTTGACCAGGAAGTTGTTGTCACTACGCCCAGCAACAAAACCTTCTGCACGCAACTCTTCAAAATAGACCTGATGCACCTTACCCACTTGGGCGGACATCACCGTGTCAACTACTGTGTCTTGAAAATCTTGAAGTTGGTGAAGTCGCGCTGAGGCCACTTCCCCATCAACAATATTGCTATACTCTGCTGCTTCAGTATGAGGACGCGGAGAGTACTTGAAACTGAACATCTGTTCGAACTTGGCTTCTGCCGCCACTTTCATAGTCTCTGCAAAATCTGCATCACTTTCACCTGGAAAACCCACAATGATATCAGTACTGATACTGACACCTGGTGCCATCTCTCGCAATTTTTCCACACGGTTTAAAAACCACTCTTGGGTGTAACCGCGTTTCATCTCTTTTAAGATCTCAGTAGAACCACTTTGAAGCGGTACATGCATAGACTTGCAGATCTTAGGGTTAGATGCAAACTCTTCAATAAATTCATCATCCATATGCAATGGGTGCGGCGAGGTAAAACGGATACGCTCCAAACCAACAACACCACTCACCATACGGAGAAGTTCCGTAAAGTTGACCTTGGTATGCTCACCTGAAAAACGACGTCCATAGTTGTTAACATTTTGACCCAGCAAAAAGACCTCTTTAACACCAGTTACAACTGCTTTTTCGACCTCTCTTACGATCAAGTCTGCAGGGATAGAAATCTCATCTCCACGTGTCTTAGGTACAATACAGAAAGTACAGCTTTTGTCACACCCTATCGAGATGTTAATAAAGGCTTTAAAAGGTGAAGAGCGAAAATCTTTAAAGGCGAAATCGGACTCATCATAATTGATATCGATCTCAACAGATTTGTCTTTATCAACAACTTCAGCAATCTTAGAAACATTACGGGCACCCAGTACAAAGTTGACATAAGGCGCGCGTTTGATGATATCTTTTCCAAGATGAGAGGCAGTACAACCGGCAACACCAATCTTGGCACCCTCTTTTTTCTTTTTGTTGAAGACACCAAGTTCAGAAAAAAGCTTGTGCACAGGGCGTTCACGCACGGAACAGGTGTTGATGATAATAAGGTCAGCCTCTGCTGAGTTTGTGGTCAACTCATAAGGCTCTTTAGCGTTAAGCTCAGCGATCATGTGTTCACTGTCGCGAACATTCATCTGACAACCAAGGGTCTCTATAAACAGTTTTTTAGACATAGGTCCTGCTAAAACTTATAAGATGTGTACTTCGTACATGTACTCGTTTTCTGCAAGGCCATAACGTACTTCACGCATATAGAAACTTTTACCATCGTTTTCGAAATGATCCTGAAGTGCTAGAAGGTCTTTGTGTGAATTGTCACGGTCAAAGTAAAGGATCACAGAACCCTCTTTTTTTACCATCTCTTCTATTTTTTTGACTTCGATCTTTTTTGCTTTTGACTTAACGTCTGCACGTGCGACTTTTAATTCCATCTTTATCTCCTGGATCTATAATTTTGACTTAAAATAGCTCTTAACCCTTTCACTGATCACAGTACAAAGTTGTAAAAGTAACTTTTTAATATTGTTTGGATTATAGCTTTGTATCGATTAAAATTGGCATAAACCGCTTTTCTATACTCTCTATAAAAAATATATTTTTAGTGCCACGCTCCATAAACAGGTACTTTCCAAGAATAAAAGTAATTTTGAAATATTTAAAAATGCACAAGACATATACTGCACGATGTTACTATAAAGGGAAGGTTGTTTTTTAGTTTTCTTCGCTGTTAATCTCTCTAAAATGAATTTATGATATAATTTTATTCTTCCTAATGAAATGAATCACACAACATCTTTTTACGGAACAACCAACTGAAATATTAATGGAGACAATTATGGAAAATGTATTAGATATCATCGATGCACTGGCACACGAAAAAGGGTTAAGTCCCGACAACGTTAAAGTAGCCCTTAAAAATGCTTTTATAAAAACGGCACAGAGACTCATCGACGAAGACTTTGTGTTTGATGCTGAGATCGATGAAGAGAGTAAAAGCATCCGTGTTTACCAGACCATAACGGTTGTAGATGATGAAGATGATGATCAACTTTATACGGAAGAAGGTGATGTAAATCAAGGCTTCATCGCTCTTTCACGTGCACGTGAAGAGGTCGATCCTGATGTTGATATCGGTGATGAGTTTCAGATCGAACATGACATCGAAAGCCATGGCCGTACAGCAGCAATGACACTCTACCGTGAGATAGAGTACCATGTACAGCGTCTTGTTGAAGATGAACTTTATAGCAAATACAAAGAGAAGATCGGTACTATCGTCAACGGCCGTGTGACCCGTGTTGATGATAAAAACACAACCTATATAGAGATGGATGAAGTCCGTGCGGTTCTCCCGATGAAAAGCCGTATTAAAGGTGAAGTCTTTGTGGTTGGTGATGTGGTTCGCGCCGTAGTACGTCGTGTCAACATCGACAAGGTCAACGGGATTCAGATCGAACTTTCTCGTACCTCTCCTAAATTCCTTGAGAGTCTTTTGGCACTTGAAGTCCCTGAAATTGGTGAAGGTGTTGTACTTATAGAAAAAGCAGCACGTATCCCAGGTGAGCGTGCAAAGATCGCGTTGATCTCTACCCATCCTCAAGTAGACCCAGTAGGTGCTACCGTGGGTGTTAAAGGTGTTCGTATCAATGCAGTCAGTGATGAGCTTTTGGGTGAAAACATCGACTGTATCGAATACACAACGGTTCCGGAACTTTTCATTGCACGTGTTATGAGTCCAGCTATCATCAATGCCGTGACTATTGAAGGTGAAGCGGACAGCGAAGAGAACCCACTCAAAGCGATCGTCACCCTTCCATCTGACCAAAAGTCTAAAGCGATTGGTAAAAGTGGTATTAATATCCGCCTTGCCTCTATGCTCACAGGTTACAACATCGAGCTTGTAGAACAAGATGGTGGTGATGCAGTAGAAGGCAGCAGTAAAGTTGAAGAGAAGAAAGATGACATCTCTTCACTTGAAGCACTATTTGGTTAGGCCTTACGAATCTCTCTACAAAACATAAAGCTCACTTAGTGAGCTTTTAACATCTCTTTACACCCTCTTCTTTTCTCTTTAACTATATCACCCTTCACGTTTTGCATACGGATTTAGCCTTAACAGCAACATGTCTGCCAACATATTTCCTATCAGCGTTAAAAATGCAGTAATAATCAAGATACCCATGATCACAGGGTAATCACGACTCAAAGCACTCAAATAAAAAAGCTGCCCCATTCCCTCAATACTAAAAATAGTCTCTAGGATGACACTGCCGCCGATCAGTCCAGGAAGGGAGAGTCCTAAGAGTGTCACAACAGGTGGTATGAGGTTTCTCAAGATATAACGGCGCAAAAGTATCTTGTCACTTAAGCCACGCGCTAAAGCAAAATAGTAGTAGTCACTTTTTAAGATCTCCAGTGTCAAAGAGCGTATATAGACGATCATAGAGCCTAAACTCACAAAGACCATGACACCTACAGGTAAAACCAGGTGCCATGCCATATCACTATAATAGGCCCATCCCTCTTTAGCTTCTACTGAATGAAGACCCGCGATAGGAAGCAGTTCCAACTCCACACTTAAAAAGAGCATCAACAGCAGCGCCAGATAAAACGAAGGCATAGCAAACGAGACTAAAGAGAGTTGACGGATGCCATAGTCTAGCCACGAACCATGAGAGAGCGCAGCTTTGATCCCTAAATAGATCGAGATCATAAAGACCATTACCATCGAGACAATGTTGAGCAGCAGTGTAATAGGCAGGCGTTTGGCAATCTCACTACTGACCTCGGCACCAGTGACAAAAGAGATACCAAAGTTGAGTTGGGCCAAGTTTTTCACCCAGTCCACATACTGCATATAGAGCGGTTTGTCCAGACCATACACCGCTTTAAGCTGGGCGATGGCCTCTTCAGTCATATTTGGGTTAAGCTCCCCTGCTCCAAAAAAACTGTTGGGTGCTGCATGTATGGCTAAAAAAGAGATCAGCGAGATCAAAAACAACATCAGAAAAATATAACGGACTTTTAAAAGCAGTGTCATCATAAAGCGTCTGCTCCATCAACATAGACTTGCAGATCTTGTCGCATCAGGTAAGAAAAGCCATAAATAAAAAACCAAAGCGCCCCTAAAGGGATTAGTACAGAGTTAACTATGAAAACAGTGATAAGCGAAATAATACTCTCCATGGCTGCATTAAAACGTTTTATAAAGGCTTCAACACTCTCTCTAAGCTCTTGTTTAAAGGTCTCATACTGTTTAGTGACATTAAAACGCTCTATAAACGAACGTTCTTCATCTAACTTTCGTTCTCTGTTTTGTACCTCTTGGACCATAGCACTCACCTCATCTGAGGTTTTAACAACCTCTTCATAAGAGTGTTCATACTGAGGGGCCAAAACAAGATCATAGACCCCTTCGTTAAGCATCACCAAAAGAGGGACACTAAAACGTAACAAAACTAAAAGAAGTACCGTTTTAAGTGTGATGTTTAAAGGGAACTGTTCTCGTGCTTTAGAGATCCACAACTGTAACAATAAAAAGAGAGTGACTACAGTAAAGGAGATCTTAAAAAGGTCTGTTTTTCCAAGGTGCAGCATCACCTCTTGTATACTAATAGAGACCGAACTCAACAACATCACCCAAGAAAAACGCTCCACCATGTCATTAATAGGGTCTAAAATCTGACCGGGAGTAAAAGTCGCACCCATGCCTGCCGGCGAGATGTTGACCTCTGTCCCTTGAACTACTGAGACCAGACCGTTGAGCCCTCTAGCCACAGCGAAGGTCGTTAAAGAGCGTTGCAGCGCTATGTCTAGTTGTTTGGAGCTGTGTGTGTCAAAGGTCTCTAAAAGAGAGACCAACACCAAGAGAAGTAAAAAGAGAGAGAAAAGGGCTTTTTTTATCATGTTACATTGTAACATGATTGGATAAAGGCACCTCTAAAGAGAATGTTTAAAGTATCTGTCCATAGAGCTGAAGTCTATTCAGAGATCTCTTCTTCTGTAGCAACTTCTTTAGCTGCTTTAGTAACAGCCTTAGAGAAGATCTCTATATAACATGAAGCCCAGGCATCTTCCACAGCAGCATCTAACATTTTTGTCAATTCTGATGCATTGACCTCTTTAGCACTTGTCTCATCTTGTCCAAACCGACACGTAAAATCCCAATAGATCGCATCTTCCGGCAGCTTTTTCTTACGTTCACGTTTCATATATTTGCGAATCTCATTTTTCACTGACTCGAGTTGGCGTTGTGGTGCTTTGTTTTCAACTTGTAGGTTAAATATTTTTTTCAATTTTTTTCCTTTAGGGCATCTAGAAGAACCCTTTATTATGGAATTATAGTCAAATTAGACTTACGCGCTGAGATGTAGTACTTGACTTAGGTCAAAATAGACCTTTGACGAATTAACTATAATTATCTCCTCAACACAAGGAATAAACATGAAAAAAGTACTTATTGCAGGCGCTATCCTCTTAACAACAGCAACTATTGCATCAGCAGATGCTTTCCAAAAATGTGCAGGTTGTCATGGTGCTAACGGTGAAAAATCAGCACTTAACAAAAGTAAGATCATCAAAGACATGTCCAAAGCAGACATCGTTACAGCACTCCATGGTTACAAAGATGGTAGTTATGGTGGCCCAATGAAAGGTCTTATGAAAGGTCAAGTTGCTTCTTTAAGTGATGCAGACATTCAAGCTATTGCAAACAAGATCGGTCAGTAACACTGACTTTAAGATAGCAGAGATGCTATCTTGAGGGATCTACCTCTTCTAAACTATTTCCCACTTCTTACACATCGTACATAAAAATCATATGAATGACGGTTATGTTCACTGTTGCCACTTTTAAAATTCACATCCCATGCTCTCTCTTTATCATCTGCATACAGTGTTGATGTCCAATAGTTTTTAGATAGACCAAAATGAAAACCGCGTTCTAAGGCAGGGTCATAACGATTATAGTCTATAATACTTTGAAGTTCCAGCAGTGTGGGCAAACGCCAGTCGTCATGTTTTTCAAGTACCAAGTTTTGGCAGTAGTCATTTGCTTCTCTAAAAAGCAACTCCTCTGACTCCACCGTGCTATTGTCTTGCCAGAGTAACCCACGTTCGGTGTCTTTTACCACTTCACCCTGTTTAATAAACTCCGCCTGTAAACCACTCCACATGAGTATCAACACTAATAATGTACGCATACCTGTTTCCTTTTCTTTCTACTTTTTACCTTTTAGTATTATACAACCTAATTATGATAGTGGCGTCATACCACTTCTCTTCATCAGAAACAACCTGCATGCGTGATGATAAAGACACCAAAAAGCTCATAAGGATCATCACCCTCATCTGCATTAATACCACCTTCCAAACCGTAAGGTTGTGGTGGAGGGACGCTACCCATCGGGATCTCTACTGCGGAACCATCATAGACACCACTCACTATCGGTGCACCATAAAGGTCAAAAACGGAATGTATACGGAAGGCTGAACCTTGTTTCATAATTTGTGAAAGGTCTACAGAAACCTTTGTCTTATGGTCAAAGTTAAAAATAGTAATACGTCCTCGTCTGGGGTCATAGGCATTTTTGATGTAAAAGATCTTTTTACCACTGGTCGGTTCTGAATTGTTAAGGTCGTTACCGCCCAAGTCATCCAAATATGTTTTGTCTCCAGTAACACCATGAAATACGGATGTATTTTTTATCTTAATATCACTCACATACCAGTTGTCTTGCAGTTTAAGGTTTTGCACAAGATAGTTATTTTCTAAAAGTGCTCCTTCATTGTAAAACTGTTCACCCTTATAGTTAGAGAAATACCCCAACATCGTCCTCCCTATATCAGAGTACCCCTGGTTGTTTTTCATAACAAGATTTTTGACAGGCTGATACCCGCCCACCAGACAGTCATACTTTTTCATCCCTTTACGTATGTCAGAAGCACCTGTCAAAAACCACGTGTTATCTTCAATGTCAAAGTTTTCGATACCTCTCAAAACACCATTTTGCTCTACTTTACCTGTTTGGTAAGCATGGATTCCCGTACCAAAACCGTAAAAGATGACATTATTGGTGATTTTTTTGGTCCCATCATAGTTTTGGGTATAGATGGCATGACCATGTCCCCGACCATAAGAGCCATCTGCAGGCTGCGCACTCCAACCGTTATTATAAATAATGCTGCCATAAGTCTCTGTGTCTATCCCTGTAAATCCATCTTTGCGTTTACTCCACGCATCAATGCCACTCGCATTGTCATGTGAGACGAAGTTAATGACCTTGTTAGTTGAACCTATGATGGAAACACCACCATTAAGTGTAAGGTCGGAAGGGTTGGAAGAGTTGTCTACTGTCGAGACACGATTTCCGTCATAACTGCTCACTTCAATACCATAGTACTCTGTCCAAGTACCATTGATACGCAAACCGGAACCTTCTATGGCATTAGTAGTATCAATCATCACATATTTACCCGGATAAGGCTTAACCTTAATAGGACGCGCTTCACTTCCTCTCAGTTCACTGGTGAAAGTCCCTTCATAGACCCCTTCCATTAGCCATAGGGTCTCTCCATCTTCTACTTTTGCATTGTTCTCAAGTGCAGTCTTCAGGTCCAGTGGATCACTTGGCGTACCCGTTGCATTGGCGTCTCCATCAGGCGAAGCAAACACACCTACCGGAATCTCCATCGCTAATGGAGTACAGGTTGAAGCTGCAAAGGTATCCGCATCGTAACGGTTAAAGGCATTTTTGTCATAAGTATGTACTGCATAAGCCTGTTCACCCTTATCCTGTTTTAGTGCAGTATCATTACTGCTACAAGCATTCAAAACGAGTATGCCAATAGCAGATAGGGTAAGCTTTAGAGCATTATTCATAATCTGTCCTAGTAAGTCTAAAAATATTTAGAGGTGACCTGTTATTTAATTTGTTTAGATTATATCGCACTAGATAATCGATCTACCAATCTTCAAATGGTTCTTGTCTATCTTCATCTAAAAAGGTACCCAGCAACTGTTGATTACACTATCTGCGTTATAATCTCCCTAAAATCCAGGGAGCACCCAATGAGAGAGACATTTACATTTTTAGGTCTGCACGATCCTATCAGTGCCTGGTCACATCTCATCGCAGCTTTTGGTTTTCTGATCGCTGGCTTTTATCTTATCTACAAAGGTCGCGGTTCTAAACTGCGTATGACAGCATTTACCCTTTATACCATCACCCTTCTCTTTCTTTTTTCCATGAGTGGCATTTATCATCTTCTGCCTTATCATACAGAGTCTAGAGATGTGCTACAAGTCTTAGACCACGCAGCCATATGGATATTGATAGCAGGTAGTTTCATCCCCATCCATACCCTTATGTTTCGTGGTCCCAAACGATGGGGTGTTTTGACCCTGGTCTGGAGTCTCGCCATCATTGGCATGGTCTTGACCACCATCTTCTTTTCTACCCTACCCGAATACATCAGCCTCACCTTTTACCTAGGTCTCGGATGGCTCGGTGTTTTGAGTGCCTACTTTGTAGCAGGTATCTACGGTAAAGAGGAGATAAAGTACATCGTTTATGGTGGTTTAGCCTACACCTTTGGTGCAGTGCTAGAGTTTTTACGCTGGCCAGAGCTTTTTAACGGTATCTTAAATGCTCACGACTTCTTTCACTTCTTTGTCATTTTGGGTGCCAGTTTCCATTGGTACTTCGCCTATTCCCGTGCTGATCGTCCCATCTACAAAGACCAAACCTTTATCGTCTATCATGATCATAAAAGAACTTACTACAAAGCCCATGCCAAGAGTGATCATATCTATGTAGAAGCTGACACACTGGAGGCGCTAAAAGAGAAGATCTTTATGGCTATAGAGAAGAAGTACCATAAAAATCTTCCTGTAGAAAAGATCATTTTACGGTTTTATGAAGAAGAGATCATCGATATGCGTAGTTATAAAAAAGTTTAAAAGGGTTCCGTATACTCTCGTTATACAGTATGCTCCATGACCCAATAATTCTACATCAGGAAGATAGTGGCGATTCAACCTCTAAGGATTTTTTCTACACTAACTGCAAAACCAAATATTAATGTTTGGTTTTATACTCTCTGTTAAAGAACTGTCCCCGAACATACCGTCCGTAGATGAGTTCAAACAGAGTGGAGATAATAAGAAAACCCATAAATATAATAAGAGCTTTGGGGTTTGAACTATAGGTATGAAACAACAAAGTAGACAAAGCTAAAAATGCGAGCAGTGAAGAGAGTATCAGGATATATTTGTTGGCCTGAATCTCTTCTTTAAGTCTGTAGGCGCTGACATTGACGATGAAAAAGATGAGTAAAAATCCGGCACTTCCGATGATAGCGATCTCTGTCAGGTCAATACTGTTTGCCAGGATCAGACTAAAAAGGGTGGTATACAAGATCCCGTTAAAAGGTACACCCGATCTTCTGCTTTCATCCATCAAGGCACGTGGAAGCTTGCCGTCTTTGGCAACAATGTACCCCAGTCGTGCATTGCCGTAGATAGTGGCGTTGATGGCAGAGAAAGTAGAAAGCAGTGCAGCTGAAGCGACCAGAACAAACCCCATATGTCCAAGAGACGGTTTGGCTGCTATGGCCAGTGCATAGTCTTTGGCTTTCATGAGTTCAGCTTCGGGCACATTACCTACTGTGATAACAGAGATGAGTACATACAGTGCGATGACTATGATGACCGAGGCGTAAAAAGCGCGGGGCAGATTTTTGGCCGGATCCTTGATGTCCTCTGCAGCGTTGGCTATAAGCTCAAAACCTTCATAAGCAACGAAGATGATCATTCCGGCCACGATGATGGAGAAGGAAGAGCCCCAATGCGCAGGTGTCATACGTTCTGTATCGACGTAAGAGGCTCCCGCCACGATGACTAGGATGAGCAGGGAGACTTTAATAACGACGATTACCGTCTCGCTCTTTCCTACAAATGAGGCACTGATCAGGTTGATGATGGCGGGAAGTATGATCGCAAAGACGATCAGTCCGTGGTGCAACCAGATACTTTGATGGGAGAAAAAAGTTTCTCCATAGGAAGCAAAGGCCGTGGCATAAAGTGAGATGGTAACAAGATAACTCAGCCAGAGCATCAGGTTCACACTTCCTGAGAGGATGTTGTCTCCAAAAGCCTTGTCTATGAAGGTAACCGTACCGCCTTCACTCTGGTAACGTACTGAGAGCTTGGCATAAGAATAAGCCGTCAAAATAGCGACGAGTCCGGCGATGGCAAAGGCAACTGCAGTTGCTCCGTGTGCAAGGGAAACCGCTTCACCGAGAACAGCAAAAATCCCCCCACCGACCATACCTCCGATACCTATAGAGATGGCGCCTAACAGTCCGATACTTCTCATGCATTTCCTTTAAAGATGTTTACTGGAATTCTAGCCCAATCTTTCTAAATATGCTAAAGACATAAGGTCATGCTCGTCATGCATTAGGTTGGAGGGGTGATAACAGGTGCAACAGCCAAAAAAGGGTATGATTGTTTTATCACAACAAAGGAAGAGTTGTTATATGTTTGCCGAAACTGAACTGATCCGTTTTATGATGACCGTTATTTTTGCTTTTTTGATCGGTCTGGAGATGAAAAAATATCGCTTGACCTATCATACCGAGAGCATCATGGTCATCGGTACTGCCCGAACCTACACCTTTTTAGGAATCATAGGGTACCTGTTCTACAGTATAGATGAGAGGGCGCTTGTCTACATCGCCGGTTTCGCGGGATTCACTGTTTTGTATGCACTTTTTTATATGCAACGTCTGGCCGATAAACATTACAGTATCCTGGGCTACCTCGTGGCGAGTCTTGTCTATGCTTTGGGACCGTTAGCGATCCACTTTCCTTTTTGGATGCCGGCACTGGTTTTTGTAATCGTTATTTTCATACTGAACTCCAGGAGTTGGATCAACGATGTTACAGAGACCATAAGCGGTGGTGAACTTGAGACCCTGGGCAAGATGGTCCTGCTTTCGGCGGTCATCCTACCATTACTTCCCAACGAAAAAGTCATCCCCTATCTTCCGCTCTCTCCTTACAAGATCTGGCTAGCAGTTGTAGTGATCTCAGCCATCTCGTATGGAGGTTACCTGGCGCAGCGCTATTTTTTCCCCGACAAAGGGCTCTTTCTTACCGGACTCATCGGAGGTACCTACTCTTCAACAGCAACAACCGTTGTCCTCGCTAAAAAAACCAGAAACATCGAAGACCATGGACTTGTAACATCATCTATTATCGCAGCAACTTCGATGATGTACCTTCGTCTCATCGTTGTTGTTGCTATCTTTAACTTCACACTTGCAGAAAGCGTAGCACTACCCCTGGGCGGATTTGCCGTGATCACTTTCGTGATCGCAGGGTTTTACTATAAAAATGGCAGTAAAGAAAAGAGCAGCGTAAAAACGACAGACTCCAACCCCTTGGAACTGGGTACTGCTTTTATTTTTGCGGCACTGTTCGTTTTTATGATCGCGGTGACACAGTTCGTAACTAGAGATTACGGTGCAAGCGGTCTAAAACTGCTCTCGTTTGTTGTCGGCTTTACCGACATTGATCCATTTATCCTCTCATTACTGACCGGAAAGTATAGCGTCGCCTCTCAGGAGATCTATGCTGCTATACTGATCGCAGCAGGTAGTAACAACATCCTCAAAGCCTTTTACGCCCTCTGGTTCGGAGGCTGGAAAAAAAGTATGTCCGCCTTTATCTGGCTAAACCTACTCGGAGTAGCTACTATTGCCGTCGGGTTTATCCATCCTCCTTACTGACTTAAGGGCACTTCTACGAGGTCATTAAAATGCGTAAAGACGACAGCGGTTAGAAAACAACGCATATAGTAGTACCTAGACGACGTCATAGATTTCTGATAAAATAGAGATATTTTCATTAACGTAAAAGGTATCACTTTGCAACACTTACTAATACTTCTGGTCACACTGTTAGCTTTTTCGAGTTGTTCTAAAACTTCTGAGGACACACCTGACACTGAGACACCACAATGTCAAGACGGCGGTTTTTTTGTTGATGCTTCTCATGGTGATGACACTAATGATGGAACCAGTTCATGTACCCCATGGAAAAGTCTGCACAAAGTTCAGACAAGTACCTTCGATAACAACACTTCCATATTTTTAAAAAGAGGTGAGACGTGGCATGAAGGTATTGCCATACCCGCATCAAACATCACCATATCAGCTTACGGCACAGGAGAAGATCCGCTACTTGATGGTGCATTTACAGTTTCAAACTGGCAAGATGAGGGCAGTTTTGTTTATAGTCATAAAACAGATATATCGGAAAACGAGGGTCTTGGTAACCTCTCCATGGATGGAAACATGATGCATTTTGTCACGTGGAACACCAACATAATAACTACCTTCTCTTCAGCAGCAAATGATTCATACAGCTATGATTATACTACCAAGACCTTGTACATCAAGATCACCTCCGACCCAGAGAACCATAGCTTCCAAGCCAGTAAGATCTATACAGCCATTAAAGCCGAAAACCTTTCAAATATTACTATCTCTAACATAGAGATCAGGCAGTTTTCACTGCATGGTATATCATTTCAAAACTGTACAAACTGTAATGTCGACAAGGTCACCATAACGCAAGTAGGAGGTGCTATCATCGCACCATCTCTATACGCAGGAAACGGTATAGAGTATGGGAACTCCAGTAGTAACGGTACTGTGTGTAATGTCATTATTAGTGAGATCTTCGACTCTTGTCTCTCTCCACAGACCTATGTGTCCAATCAAGTGTTGTCTCATATCGCGTTCAAAGATTCAAACCTCTCAAAATGTGGTTTTGCCGGTATTGAGATCTCTGTGTTAGACAACGGTGGCACTACCGGAAGCAGTATTGACGGTATTGATATTGAAAATGTAAAGATCTCAGACACAGGTAAAGGATGGAGTGGTGCCCGCTACACAACAGAAGGCTACGGCATCAAGATCAAAGCAGACGACACTGCCGGTACCATCACCTCAACATCGATCACAAGAAGTGAGATAAGCGGTGCAGTACAAGACGGGATCTATATCTATGGAGAGACTGGGGTCACAACCATTACAAGAAGTAGCATACACAACAATAAAGCCTATGGTATCAGCCTCTCAGCTCTTGTAACACAGACAACACCAAAACTTATCATTCACTCCAGCCTTATCTATAAAAATAAAAGTTATGGCGTTTACTACAACGCATCAAACGCAGGTGGTTTTGATCTCTATCAAAACACTTTTTATGATAACCATCTTATCAACCTTGCACTGTTTGCGTACCCCAATAAAACATTTATCAAAAACAACATATTTTTCAGCTCTAGTACAATGACACATATCTACGCCACATCTACGCTCGCTTCAGGAGCCATAGATCACAACTGCTACAACAACGTCACAAACATGTTTGGTTATAACGCTGCAGCATACTCCAGAGTATCGGACTTTACAACAGACACCGGTTTTGAAGCAGATGGATACGGCGGTTCTCAAACTGACATCATCCATGATCCAGATAACAAAGATTTTACCTTAACTGCTTCGTCTGGCTGTATCGGCTTAGGTGACAGCAGTGTCAATGTAACCAAGGACTATACAGGTTCAAATTTCGCTGTACCACCATCATCTGGTGCTTATGAACACTGAGTTCTTTGTAGATCATCAAAAGTATTGTGTATAAAAGTTTTTAGTAGATGGAACACTAAACTGTTAGGAAAGTGGCTATTCATCCCCAGGGGTGTGTTTGCTTTAGTTGAATCATCTTGGGTAAATACAAATTACATATTTGCCATAGTACTTATTAAAAAAATAGTTAAGAATTAAGTGTGTGGGAAATAATACTTGAAGTTTTAATGGTGCGCCCGACACGATTCGAACGTGTGACCGCTGATATTGCCTAGGCAGCAACCTCAGAAAGACGGTAAATCTTAGCGGATTTTTTAGCCTTTGTTATATCATTATTTTTAAGAGATTCTCTAATTCCATCTATTTTCAATGCATCATCTAAAGACAAATATGGTGCCCAATCATCATCTTTGGTATTGATCAACGTCACTTCTACTTCAGCGACATATTGTCCTTCATGTATCATCTTTGTATGTTTTCTGCTATGCATCTTTTCTCCTTGTAAATGTTTTATCCCATTTTAACGGACTCGGTATGTATGCTGTAATTAATACAGCTGGTTCTAGTTTACCTTTTGGTATTCCCCAAACAGTATGTATGGGATTCTCATTTCTATCTTTTTGTAGTAGCAGTACGGAAGCACCCTTAAATGCATCAGGATAATCTTCAACAACTACCGCTTTTTCAATCGACACTAAAACATCTGTCACAAAGAGACCATCTTCAGCAAGCTCATCGTATCCATGACTTGATATAAGTATATTTTTGACAAGAACTAACTTTTTGACAGCTATAAACGTTTCACTGTGGATGGTATTACTCATAAAAGTATTATATCATATAGATATTAATGCGATTTATAGTTTTTTGGAAAAAGTGAAAGGGGTCAAAAGTGGGTCAAACAGTACTTTCTAGAAGGTACTGTTTCAAGCATATTTTTTTAAAATCATTAAAGAGGCAAACAGCCACGCAAGCTCAAATGCTTTGTGAAACAACTTACTTTAGTTGAATCAATGTTAGGAAATGCTTCCTGTAGAAACTACAGCCCTAAAGCATAAGAATAGGGTTCAAAGCTCTTCTGAACAACACTACAAACTATCTTTATGAATGGTTCATAATCGCCAGTGGTATGTGCAAGGTCAAGGGCTTTATAGTACGCTAACCTATCTTCTACTTTTAACACTGCAGGAGGGAAGCCACTTTTCATCAGTTCTAAGTTCATCAAGAGTCTTGAGGTACGACCATTACCATCTACAAAGGGGTGTATGCCCACAAAGTCCACATGTACTCTTGCTGCTCTCTCAATGGGGTGCATCTGCATAGCGTCTGTTTGATACCATATTATAAAGTCTTGTATTTTAGAGGGGACTTCTATAGCCGTGACAGGTCTATGTTCTGCTCCACTGATGATGACATTATGTTGTCGGTATTTGCCGGCATTATCACTGTCTATGTTTTTTAAGACCAAAGCGTGAACGGACTTAATGTCTAATTCACTTAACATCTCACCACGTTGCACTAGCTCTTCTATAAATAAAATAGCTTCTTTATGACCAATAGCCTCAAAATGCTCACGAAGCGTTTTACCACCTACGGTAATACCTTCTAAAGCTACTTTAGTCTCTTGTAGGGTTAAGGTGTTGCCTTCGATAGCGTTGGAGTTATACGTCCACTCTACTATAAGGTTTTCATGGAGGTTAGCAACGATCTCTTTAGAGAGAGGACGGTGCTTATCTAGTATCTCTTTTAAAGTGTCTAGTTTTGAAAAGTCCATCTCATCTCCCATACATTTAATTCTATATTTAATTATAGCCAACTTAATAAAAGGCCTCAAATATGCTAATAAAGAACATCTCAATTGCTGATGTTCTCTATAGAATATTTTCTATTGCATTATGAAATAGCTTACATTAGGTAGATCAAGTTCGGTAGTACAAATTACGTATGTGTAGTTACTTAGAAAATTTATGTTTTGACAATGATAAAATTTTTAAGGATTAAGTGTGTGGGAAATAATACTTGAAGTTTTAATGGTGCGCCCGACACGATTCGAACGTGTGACCGCTGGTACCGCAAACCAGTGCTCTATCCAGCTGAGCTACGAGCGCACACCATCTCTGTTAAGAGGCCGAAATTATATGCAAAGTATCCTTAGAACAACCTAAGAGATGAAATATACTTTAACTTAGCACCTGATCTATGATGATAAAGAGTAAAAAGACAATACCTAAGTAGCCGTTTATGGTAAAAAAAGCACGGTCGATCTTTGTGAAGTCTTTTCGTACCAAGTAGTGTTCATAAGTGAGCATACCTAAGGCTATGACCACTGCCAACCATGCAAAACCACCCAAGTGCGCACTCCAGACGAACATCGCCCAAAAGAGTACGGTTATGAGGTGAAAAATCGAAGAGATAAAGAGTGTCGCTTCTGCTCCGTATTTTGAAGGGATAGAGTGCAGGCCATGTTCTACATCAAACTCTATGTCTTGAAGAGAATACAGCAGATCAAACCCCGCTACCCAGAACATGACACCCAGACTTAAAAGCACCGTCCACATAGGTATGGCAGCTTCAACAGCTATAGAACCAGCGATAGGTGCAAGTCCCAGAGAGATGCCTAGTATGATGTGCGCCATAGAGCTAAAGCGTTTAAAGTAGGAGTACGAACCTAAGACCACTAACATAGGAAAACTCATGTAAAAAGCCAAATCGTTGATCATATAAGCTACTGCTACAAAAACCACAGCGTTGACAACGGTAAAGATAAAGATGGAACTGGCATCTAAACGGCCATCGACACTGGGGCGGTTGGCAGTTCTTGGGTTTTTTGCGTCAAACTCTCTATCTGCATAACGGTTCAAACCCATCGCAAAGTTTCTTGCACTGATAGCAGCTAAAACACCTAAAAAGAGCAGACTGAAACCAAACCATCCTTTAGCAGAGACCACCATCGCTATAAAAATAAAAGGGAGTGAAAAGATGGAGTGTTGAAACATCACCAGTTCGTTAAAATACTTGAGTCTTTGAATGACATGTTGCAAAAATATATCCTTATTGCTCAAAATTAAAACGACATTTTAGCGTAAACTCTTCTCGCTTATGTAGTACCTAAAACCCGAGACCATGCTGTAATCTTCATTTAAAACATCCTTTAAAAGTGTTTTCAAGTCTGCTTTCACCTTAGGTCGGCAGATACAGTTGACATGTTCAGCACCCTCTACTACCCAGAGAGCTTTTGGTTCCTTGGCTTTTAAGTAGAGATCTACCGAATGTTCCGGAGGGATGATACTGTCTTCTAACCCTACTAAAAAGAGTGTTGGCGTCTTTGTTTGGTCTACGAAGTCTATGGAGTCCATACCATGCGGTGTAATAGCATCAGGTACCCAAATAAGTGGCCAGAGCAAAAAATGTTTTTTGATCATTGCATCAGCAGCAGGCGCAAAACCTTTCATCGTAGAGTCCACCATCAGCAATTTAACATACGGGTATTCTTCTTTAGCCACCGCATCTATCACAAATGAACCTCCCATAGACTGCCCGACTACGATCATAGGCAACTCAGTATTAAAGTCATGTGCATAATGTATGGCAGCAGTAACATCATCTACAAAACCCAACATATCTACCTCTCCAAATGAGACCCCGTACCCTCTAAAGTCATAAATAAACAGGTCATACCCCTCCTCTAACACCCATGTCCATTTTTTAAAACGTTCTGACATGTTGTAGTGCATACCGTTGGTCACTACCACAATACCTTGTGATGGCCCCTTGGCATGGAACAACCACCCTCTTAACAGACTCTCTTGAGAACTCGGAAAGTAGAACTCTTCATAAGCATTGCTGTAGTTGTCTGGTGAGTCATAGACATGTGTGTCTGTAGGAAAAATGTTGTTTTTACTGCATCCTACAAGGATTGTCAATAAAAAGAGCGCGAAAAGCCATTTTATAATCATGGTCTATTTTAGCTAAAAGTAGATAACTTTAGCGCCTTTTTAGTCTCAAATATTGCTATACTACGCCTATGAAAAAGATCGCCATCATCGGACCTACTGCCTCTGGGAAAAGCGACTTAGCCATAGAGATGGCTATGCAGCATAACGCTTACATTCTTTCTATAGACTCTCTAAGTATCTATAAAGAGATCGACATCGCCTCTGCTAAACCCTCAAAAGAGGAGTTGGCAACGATCAGACACTTTGGTGTTGATGAGATCTATCTAAACACCCATTTTGATGTTGCTATTTTTATAAAGCGGTATCAAGAGGTCTATCAAAAAGCCCAAAAAGATGGTAAAAATCTTATTATCGTGGGTGGCACCAGTTTTTATCTTAAAAGCATGACAACAGGACTCTCTGATCTACCACAATACACGCAAGAGACCAAACAACAAGTAGCAAAAATGTTGCATGACCTGCCTACAGCATACAACTACCTCAACACACTTGACCCAAAGTATATGCAACACATTAGAGCAAACGATGCTTATCGTATAGAGAAGATGTTGCTGTTGGCCATAGAGTCTCAGCTCACACCTACCGAGTGGTTTAAAACATATCCTCCAAAACCTGCGATCAAAGCAATAGAGATATTTAATATCGATGTCTCTAGAGAGCTGTTACGACAACGTATAGAAAAGCGTACCCATAAGATGATTGAGATGGGACTGATAGATGAAGTCGCCATGTTAGAGCACAAATATGGCCGAGATCACAACGCTATGAAGGCCATAGGTATTATAGAGGTTTTAGAGTTTCTTGATGGATTTGTCACAAAAGAGGAGATGGTCGAAAACATCATCACACACACGGCGCAGCTGGCCAAGCGCCAACAGACCTTTAACCGAACACAGTTTAAAACAGCCTACAGTGCCTCGCTTGAATACTTGACAAAAGCTATCTCACAAACTTTTCATTAACAGATGTTCCTCTATTTTTATTAAGCGCAGCATAGTTTCTGCAAGTCACCACTCGCTTAATAAAAGTAGGTAGCTTCAGTGCAGGGTAGACCAGACCCATAATAGTGAGTATTAATCCAAACTTGCTAAAGATGTCGCCTGCGGTCAGCATATAAACCAGTATTACTATCAACATACTTTCAAGAAAGAAATAGATAAAAGGAGCACTCAAAGAACAGCTTCTCTTCTCTCTACCTTTTTGTTTACTTTTCACAAACGACTCCTTAAGTCAAGATCATTCAATCATTGATTTTTAACATTACACAATACAATCACTATCTAAAAGTAGTATTTTACTAAAGTAATATTAATTAATCTATATATTTGACTATAAAACATGGATTTCTATAAACTCCTATAACTCTAAACTAACTTAGAATTCTGAAATCTCTTTTAATCCATATTTCACCGAATATCCTTTAGAGCAGTATGTGTTACAACTGTGTACCAACTGTGAACATTTGGTCTATATAAATATAAAATCTATCATTTCACATATTTTGATACTTATAGTGACACCCTATCAATACCTAATACTGAGGTTTTAAAGCTATTTTTACGATATATATACACCCATTTTATAAAAAGTAGAAACCTGAACATTCGATATCTTTATGTATAAAAGATACTTGATTTTTTGTGTAACAAGAGTTAGTGTATGATTACGATAATACATTCTCAACTGTGCCATAGGCATATCAAGAGATCAACAGAGGCGTTACTATGGGTGAAACAATTGCTAAAAACAAAAAAGCGTATCATGACTATCATATTGAAGAGAAGTATGAGGCGGGTATTGTCTTAAAAGGTAGCGAGATCA
>WGDB01000165.1 GCA_015493495.1 Helicobacteraceae bacterium
GCGGTACGTCTCTCTACTTCAGCCACAGCCGTGACCAGATCTGCCTCTATACGTCCACAGGTAGGACAGGAGATGATGTTCAGTCCCTCCTGTACACGTCCGCTGTCTTTGAGTATGGCTTTTCCTACTTTGATCTCCTCTTCCAGTTCTCCTGTAATGGAGACACGCATTGTATCACCTATACCGTCAAGCAACAAAGTTCCAAGCCCGATAGCAGACTTCACCGTGGCATGAAAGATCGTACCTGCTTCCGTCACACCAAGGTGAAAAGGGTAGGCATTTTTAGGACGTAACATGCGGTACGATTCTACTGTTCTGTCCACATCTGAAGCTTTGAGTGAGACTTTAATATCTGTAAACCCCAAATCCTCCAAAAATTTGATGTTGTACTCTGCGCTTGCTACCATACCCTCCGCAGTCGCACCGTATTTTTGGTCAAATTCTTTTTCAAGGGAACCTGCATTGACCCCTACGCGTATGGGAAGGTTACGCTCCTGACACGCTTTGACTATCTCCCTGATACGATTCTTTTCACCGATATTCCCAGGATTAAAGCGGATACAATCCACCCACTTGGCAGCTTCCAGTGCCAGTTTATAGTTAAAATGAATATCTGCAATCAGCGGAAGTGAGATCTGTTCCTTAATGCTTTTAAGCGCCAAAGCATCTTCCATCTCAGGAACAGCCACACGTACCATATCTGCACCTGCAAAATGCAGTCTGTTTATTTGCTCTACAGTAGATGCTACATCATGTGTATCAGAATAGGTCATAGACTGCACAGAGATGGGTGCATCACCACCTACAGCTACGTCACCGACGTAAATTTTTTTAGTTTGTACTCTTGGTTTCACAAATATTACCTTCGTTATAATTGTCTTATTTTATCGTAAATTTATTAACCCGTAGGGGCAGACCCATGTGTCTGCCCTTGAAACGATAAGGATATTTAAATTTCTTTTTTATCCAAAGGGCGAACACATGGGTTCGCCCCTACGAAAATTCAACAGGGTCAAAATCAATTTCAATCTCACGACAAGCCACAGAATGTAAAGCTTTCAAAAGCGGCACTCTGTTTTTCGCTCGTAACAATATCTGAAACCTGAATTTATTGGCTATTCGCTCTACTGGTGCTTTACCGTGTCCAACGATCTCTATCTCTTTAAAGGCTTTAAGTTTTGTCACCGTATCCAGCGTTATTTTACTGGCTTTACTTTCATCTTTATGGGCTATAAGTATACGTGCCAATGAGACAAAAGGCGGGTAGTCTGCCATTTCAAGAAATGCCAGCTCATCTTTGATGAAAAGCTCATAATCTTCCAAATAATTCTTAAAAAATTCTGCATCTCCTGTCTGGACGATCACTTCTGCTGCCAGTGCTCTGCCGCTTCGTCCTGCGATCTGAAAAAGCAGTGACATGGCACGTTCACGTGCCCTGTAATCTGCCAGACCTAAAATATGATCAAGCCCCATAATGACCGAAAGTGTGATATTCGCATAGTCATGTCCTTTACTCAGCATCTGTGTGCCAAGCAGTACGTCACTCTCCCCGGACTCGAAGCGCTTTAACGCCTCTTTAAGCTTCTTGGCTGTGGTGATGCTGTCTTTATCAAACTGCTCAATTTGTATGCCTTCTATGGCTGTACTAATAACTTCTATGGCTTCCTGTGTACCCATACGCTCACTCGTTAGAGGGGTATGTCCACACTGGGTACAGGTATCGACAATGGCTTCGGTAAAGTTACAGTAGTGACACTTGAGGTGCCTGCGTTTTCTGTGCAGTGCCATACCTACAGAACAGTAGGGGCACAGGTGTGTCTTTCCACAGTTTTGGCAGTAAAGATACTTAAAGTTACCTCTGGTAGGAAGAAAAAGCAACGACTGTTCTTGCTTCTGATAACTCTTATAGAGGGCATTGAGTATACTTTTATCTATTGTGTTACCTGTAATAAAATGGTATTTCTTTTGCGTCTGAACATAAGGTTTCTGCAGTTTCACCACCTCATATTTATGGTATGAACTCATGGAAGGTGTTGCCGATGCCAACACCACTTTAGCCCCAAGCTTCTGCCCCATCAACACTGCAACATCACGCGCATGGTAACGGGGTCTTGTTTGTGCTTTGTAGCTGTCATCGTGCTCTTCATCTACAACAATGAGACCCAACTCTTTCAATGGTACGAACAATGCAGAACGTGCCCCTGCTATGATGCGTACGCTCCCTTCTTCTATGGCAGCCAAGATGCTCTCTTTCTTCTTTTTGGTCAACTTGGAGTGCCACATCGCCACCGCATCACCAAAATAGACTTTGAGCCGTTTTTCCATCTGAGGGGTAAGTGAGATCTCCGGCATAAGAAAAATGGAGGTTTTCCCCTCTTCCAGCATTTTAGCCATCAGGGTAATGAAAATCTCTGTTTTTCCTGAGCCTGTGACACCGAAAAGGAGGGCTTTGTCTTTTGCGAGGAGTTGCGTGTAGGCTTGTTGTTGGGATTGGGTTAACGTAGGGGCAGACCCACGTGTCTGCCCTTGAAACGATAATGATATTTGAACTTCTTTTTCATCCAAAGGACGAACACATAGGTTCGCCCCTACGATATATGGTAAAAATAAAGAGATCGCCTCCGAAAAAGAGGAGAAATAGTACTCAGAGATGAATTTCGCGATCTCCATTTGCTCTTTACTGTAGCATTTGTCTGCAACAGATACTATTTGGGTTGTTTCAAATAGCGGTTTTTCAACCTCTTGTATAACAATGGCATCTTTAGTAGTTGTCTTAAAAGGCACAGAAACAACTGTGCCATAATATAATTTGGTAGAAAAATGATAGGTCAAGTGAGGGGCACTTGACTTGAGGAGGGCTATTTCGTAGTAGTACACTTATTCTGTCAATGTTCTACAGTCTGTACCTGTAGTTGCATCTGCAGGATCACA
>WGDB01000166.1 GCA_015493495.1 Helicobacteraceae bacterium
ACACTCACCGCACGTGCTTTACCAAGGTCAACACGGAAGTCATGGTCGTTAAAAAGTTGAAGTACCGGGTTTTCACCCGCAGTCTCCATCATCTGATCTTCACGCATATAAAATGACTCATAAGGCACCATATGGAGTAGAAAAAGGTTAGTAAAGTCAACATTGATGTACTGTTCAAGAAGCTCATCATGATTAAACTCATTGCGACGTTCCCACTTGGCATAGTTAGGGAAAAAGGCCATGATGTTTTCATCGTTTTCAATTGTCTCTAATAACGTTTTATCTGGTTCACTCATCAAAAGACGTGATAGAAGTGCATATATATTGATACGTGCTTGTTGGTTGTTTAAAATTTCTTGCATTAAAAAAGTCCCAGTTGGAAAAGTTGTTGGAGTATAGCCAAGCACCCCTCAAGGGGCACTTAACGGTCTAGCTTATGTCTACTGCGTAAGCTTTGTCTGAAAGCGGAACGGCAGGACGTTTGATATGTTGAGGACGACGTAATTTGTCACCAGCTTCAAGAGGGCGTGTAAGCTTGTCTCTCCATGCTTGGTACGTTTTAAAGTTGTTCTCATAGTTAACAGTGATATCACCAATCTTATCTGTTGCAGATGCTTTAGTGATAACAACTTTCTGGTGCCATGCATGGTTACCCGCAATAGGGTCAGCGTGCGTAGGCGCCACAGCATTTTGCCATGAACCAGAAAGACCATCCCACCAGATGTTGTCAAGGTCTTTGTTAAACTCTTTAAATTTCCAGATGTCGTGGCGAGGCGTAATACCCTTAGTTGGTGTCAATGAACCAATCTTACCATCATTTTTCATCTCATAAAGAGGAGAACCGATACCCATAACACCAAGCTTGTGCTCGAAACCAGGAATCTCTACAGCTTCCGTTAGTTTCCAACGACCCGCGTGGTGAGAGTTCGCTAGAACACCTGGCATAGTTGCTTCAGTAGGGACTGCCATCGCGATAAAGTAACCTGAGCTAAGCTCAGAGACTGTATCAACGATCTCAACCTTGATCGCTTCACCACGTTTGATGCCAAGACGATCAGCATCTGCTGTGTTGATCCAAACTGGATTATGGTTTTGAGAGATCTCCATAAGGTGCTTAGAGTTTACAGAACGGGTATGAATATTGTATGGAAGACGGAAAACCGTGTTCAATGCGAATTCATTATCTTCTTTCATAAACTTATGGTGTACCTGAGTCACTAAGTGAATCATCTTGTCGTATTCACCTTCGTTTCTTGGGTACATAGGGATCGCATACTCTGGCCATTTCCACTCTGCAAACCATGAACTGTAAAGTTCAAGTTTTTTACTAAGTGTGTGGAATCCAGCGTGAAGCTTACCATCGATCTCGACACCAACAGATTTTTCATGTTTACCATGTTTAACCCATAGTGCACCGAACTCATCTTGACGTACTTCGTCTTTGTGATATTTTTTACCATGTGCATGAAGGTAAGAACCTTCAACTTTAAGCTCTTCTTCTTGTGGCTTATACACATTTTTCTTCTCTGTCCATGCACCATGAACACTCATGTAGTCATATACTGGGAACTCAGCATCAGGGTACATCTTCTTCGCTGTCTCAGAAAGCTTAGGAAGAAGTGACATTGCTGCATCAAAGTACTCAGGTACACTTACTGCACGAGATGGATCTTTCTTAGAAGCCCAGTATTTACGTACACCAAGGCTGCCATCTTTATCCACGTGGTGAACCATAAGGTTAGGGAAGAACTCACTCTCTTCCCACACTTCACCAAGACCAAACTTCATGTGTGCTTCTAGTGTAGCACGTGAAGGATCTTTCGCTTTCCAACCCATACGCTCTGCTGCAACACGAATAACCGCTTGACGGAACTCGATGCGCTGCTCAGGCTTAGATGGAGTAGACTGCTGATCATTACGCTCACCAGCGAGACCTACTGGTAGGATGTAGTCACAGTACCAGTTTGTCTCAGACCAAGTAGGGGAGAGGTTAAACGTAAGTTCAACTTTCTTCTCGTCTTTAAGCACTTCGATCCAACGGAAACCATCTGGATTGATCCAAACCGGGTTGTACATACGTGGGAACCAAACTGAAAGTTTAGTAGGGATATTAAGACCCTTCTTCTTCCACTTCTGCTGCCACTCTGTATCAGTTAGAAGGTGTGGCATTAACATACTCATCTCATATGAAGAGAGTGGGTACTCTGGTGGCCAAGCGATCTCATTCCAAACATCGACTTTAGGAGGACGCTCACCGGCAACAGTAGCTTTTTCACCCTTACCAGCGACAGAAATCTCGTGCCAGTGGTGCCATGAAGTACCACCAACATCACCACGAAGTGCACCACGAAGCGCAAGGCTAAGGAATGCAGAACGTGCGATCATCCAACCACCACGGTGGGCAATTGGACCTGAACGCCAGATGTATGTAGCGATTTTGTTACCCGCATTGATGTACATGTCGAAAAGTTCATCTAGCTTGTACTCGTAACCTTCGATCTTACACTCTTTAGCAATATACTCTTTAGTAAATGGAGCATAGATCTCTTTCATCATTTCGATGAAAGACTCATAAGAGTCATCTTTTGGTACGGCTTTGATGTAATCAAAACCAACCATTTTCTGAAGGTAATCTTTGTCCGCCATTAGACGGTCCCAGTTAATCCAGTCTTTAACAAACTTATGGTCAACAAGGTCTTCACCATTAAGATCTTTTTCGTGTAAAACACGATTTGCAAGATAAAGGTAAAGTGCTGTCTCTGTACCTGGCCATACCGGTAACCAAAGGTCAGCGATACCTGCAGAGTTAGAAAGACGCGGGTCAAGAACAACCATCTTAGCACCACGTTTACGAGCATCAGCGATCAGACCAGCAGACTGCTGGAAGTAGTGACCTGCATCAGCAGCGTGTGAAGACTGAAGGAATACAAGCTCTGCATTTTTCCAGTCTGGTGAGTTACGGTCATCATTTGCCCACTGGATAGAACCCTGACGCGCACCTGCAGAACAGATGTTTGTATGAGAGTTATAACCATCAAGACCCATAGAGTGTGGTACACGGTGTCCAAAACCATTTTCATTTGGACGACCAACGTGATAGATCATAGACTTTTTCGAAAGTTCATCACCTACAGCAAGAGTGTCATGCATCTTCTTACCAATTGTCTCCATAGCTTCGTCCCATGTTGTACGAATCCACTTACCATCACCACGTTTAGAACCTGGAGCTCTTTTTAGTGGGAAAGGTATACGGTCTGGATCATACATCTGAGAAAGGGTCGCATAACCCTTTGCACAGTTACGACCACGAGAACCATCATGAAGTGGGTTACCCATGTACTTACGTACATTTAGTCTGCCCGCACTGAACTCTGACTTCTCTACCCATGCAGTAAGACCACAACCTGCTTCACAATTTGAACAAACTGTAGGAACAATAGTGTAATCATTTACTTTAATACCATCTGGGTTGGCTTCACTACGAACGCCGTTACGCTCAATACCACCACGTTTCCAGTCATCACCATCAAGTTCTTGAAAGTCATTCCACTCTTCTACCGGTGGGTAGAAAGAGAGCGTATCAGGAGTGTTGGTAAACTTGCTACTTGTTACTGAATCCGCAACAGCGTCTGTTTCGAAAACGCCCTTTGCAATTGCAGCGCCAGCTACAGTAAACGCAGCGCCTTTTAAAAATGTTCTTCTACTTTCTAAATACATTAAAATCCTCTCTTAACTCATAGGTAATAGCTGAGGAATAATCAGCCATACGTGTTTAACAACCCAAAGACCCACTACTGCAGATAATGCAGCAAGTTTCAATAGACCATTTGAACGGTTAACAATACTAAGCAATACAAGTGCCATAGGTACAATGTATGCAAAGACTTGTCCAACCCAGAACATTGTTGCGTACTCGCCATGTCCTTTAACTGCTTCTAAAATAACAGTGACTTCTTCAGCTTTCATTGGGCCGAAGATAAATTCTGACATATAGATAATAAAAGATGTTGCAGCTGCAAGACCTAAGATTATTGCCATAGAACGGATAGACTCTTCTTTCATCTTCGAACCGGTTACTGCATCATATAAAATGATCGTTGCAGAACCTGCAAGAAGTGCTGCTAACATCATCTGAACTGTTTCAGTTGGCATTTGCCATAGTTCACGTGCTGTACACATAGAAAGAAGTGCTGCTGTATATAGTGTCACAGGAATTGCTAAGATCATCGTCCATAAAAGGAGTTTGTCATAAGCTGCATCATCTTTTTTGATCAAAGAGAAAAATGCAAGTCCACTGATCAGACCCATAAACACTGAAGCCATAATCGCACCGATAGTGATCGGAGAGGTCCAGTGAGGGTAGAAGAAGATGTGCCACATTCTAAATGGTTGATGTAAGTCAGCCAGTGTAAACAGCAGGAATATAGTGATAAACACAATAGAAAGTGCTGCTACTGGGAAACGGAGTGTTGCTACAGCAGGATCATCACCATGGCGTTTCTGAAGATAGAAAAGCATGAAGATAACACCGGTACCAATACTCTTAGCCCACATGTTCATAGTTACAAACCAAGGCCATACAATGCCTGGAAGACCAACGTCAAGAGTTACTACTGCGTGTGTCGCAGCTACTGCTTCATGTACCATTAGTGGTGTCCTCCTACTGGCATTTTAGTCGTCAATTTGTCAAACAGTGAGTAACCCTCTGCTCTAAATGACGCAAGTGGGTTCAAGTGAACGTTACCGCCGCCTACATAGTAGTGGTGAGGGTTTGTGCCCTTCTCTGGTTTACGTACTTGAACATCACCTTGATGTACTTGAATATACTTAGAGATGTTTGAAGTAGGATCTTCAAGGTCTCCAAAGATATTCGCTTCAACTGGACATGCTACAACACACGCTGGCATCATTGATGATGCAATACGGTGTGCACAGTATGTACATTTGTCTGCTGTCTGTGTCTCTGGGTCGATGTAGATCGCGCCATATGGACAAGCCATAACACAACCTGCACAACCGATACAACGCTCTTTATCGATGTTCACGATACCATTTTCGATATAGTGAAGTGCACTTACTGGACAGATACGCTCACAAGGTGCGTTCTCACAGTGGTTACAACGAAGTGGTGTAAACGTACGTTTTGTTTCAGGGAACGTACCTACATCTACATACTTAACACGAAGACGCCATGTTGATAGAGGAACTTCATTCTCTACCTTACAAGCGATCTCACAGCCCTTACAACCCATACATAGGTGCAAGTCAACGAGGAAACCTAATTTCATCCATTCTCCTTGAGTCAGATATTTAAGTGATAGCTCTTATTATGCCAACTAATGCTCGTCAAAAGACAAGCTTATAATTAGCACAATAGGGCTATACGCTAGGCCGATACTACCCGAGAAAGCATTAACTCAAACTAAAAAAAGAGGGGTTATGGATACAAAAGTGATAAAAATTTGATAGATGGGGAAAAACAGCTTGTGTTAAGTTTAAGGACAATTTTACTCCTAATTAGAAGAAAATATGCCATTAAACTGAAGAAATTAGATTAATTTAATATACCAGTTTGTTAAAGAGCTATTCTTCCTCTTCAATGTAGTCGTCCGGATTTTCAAGGCAGTCTAAGCCATCTGCGTGTTTATCAACACCGGCGCCATATTCATAAGTCAGCTCACCACCATCTTTACCTTGGTTTAGTACTGCTGCAGTAGCACCTAAAAGTAAAACGATGGCTACCGCTTCTACAACGAACTTGTTAAGTTTACAACCTACCAGTTTGATGAGAGCGATAATACCAAATGCTATTGCTAAATAAAGGCCTAGTGCTTTATGCTCCAAAAGTTCATGTTGACCTTCATCACTCAAAAGCGGATAGGCATCGGGACCTGCCTGAGAACCAGTGTACCATGCAGCGATGACACCAAGTGCTGCAAAAAGCATAACACGCGAAGAGATCTTGGACATCCCCTCACTGCGGGTAAAAAGGTAGATCAGTCCAAAGACTGAAGCCACTATAGGTAAGACGATCGCAAAATGCGCTGTTGCTGGGTGTAACATAACTTTCTCCTGTACGTTGTACGTAATTTCAAATTGCTGGTATCATACAATAATCTTATATGTTATGCAAGTTTTAAAAGTTTGTGTTGTAGGGAAGAAACGTGATTTTTTATTAGTTTGACGGTAGATAGAGCTATCTACCGTAATTGTCTATTGTCGAACTTACTGTTTTGTTGAATAATCTGTGTTCAATGCATCTGGATAACCATCAGTACCTATCTGATCATCATCACCAAAATACAATTTCGTATTATTTTCTATAAAGTAGATCATTTTGTCCTCTGTGTTCAGGTCATCATAACATATCTCTGTAAAGTTTGGACATGTAGAAACTTCTTTGGCTGTATTGATAGTCCAATCATCACTGCCACAAAAACTAGCTCCGTTCCAGGCGACAACCATAGCTTGACTTGAAGTCTTTGTCTTGACACTGCAGGTTTTAGTTGTAATTTTCACCTTAGTTGTGTTTTTATCATTAGGCTGTACAATTTTATACCCGTCTTCAGTAAAAGTTCCTGTCATCTTTACATCAATAGTTACATTATCTTCTGAATTCATAAAAGCAACATCAAACGTATGACCTGCAAATTTTAAAATACTTTCACTGTCCGTCCAAGTACCTTCCAAAGCTGTTTGGTCACCTGAACCGCCCGCACCACCCGTACCACTTGAACCACCTGAACTTGTACTGTCATCGCTACTACATCCGCTAAAAGACAACATACTCAAAACACTCAACAATACCAAACTAGATTTAAATACCATGATCAATCCTTTATTACTATCTTAATATAGTAATATTATACTCGGATATTTCTAAATAAATATTGAACTGCAATTATAAGCTCGTATTGTCGACAGTGAACTCAAAAATCGTTAATTCCACACCCCTTCAAGTTGGTAACCACAATGGGGACAGTGTCCCTCTACATCAAGCATGTTCCTCACATACTGACCAATATGCCCACTGCGGTCGATAACCCGTTCCTGACAAGATGGGCAGTAGGTGGACGTATGGTCTTCGTCATCAATATTGCCAACATAGACGTACATTAATCCCTCCTCCTGTGCAATTTTATAGGCTCGTCTCAAAGTAGTAACCGGAGTACGTTCAACATCAGTCATCTTATAGGTCGGATGAAAGGCCGAGAGGTGCCAGGGGATAGATGTATCGAGATCGGCAATAAAACGGGCGATATCACGGATCTCTTTATCCGAATCATTTTTTCCAGGGATCAGCAGTGTGGTGATCTCGATCCAGATCCCTTTTTCATGGGCATACTTGACCGCTTCGAGTACCGGCTTGAGTTTGGCACCACATATCTCTTCATAAAAAGCATTACTAAAGGCCTTGATGTCTATATTCATGCCGTCGATGTAGGGTGCTAACAGGTCGATCGCCTTTTTGGTCTCATAACCACTGGTGACATAGATATTTTTCAGCCCCCGCTCATGCGCCAATTTTGCTGTATCATATGTGTACTCGAAAAAGACAATGGGTTCATTGTAGGTATAAGCTATAGCACGGCATCCATGCTCTTCCGCCAAGGCGACAATACGTTCCGGCGGTAGCTCCTGACCTACTAGGTGGTGATCATGTTCTTGAGGATACTGGGAAATATCAGCATTTTGGCAGAACTTGCAGGCAAAGTTACAGCCTACCGTACCCACTGAGAAAGCACGACTCTGTGGTAAAAAGTGGAACATTGGTTTTTTCTCGACAGGATCCACGTTAACCGCGGCTGCCAGACCATAGACCAACAGTCTCAACTCACCATTCTCCACTTTGCGGACACCACAAATACCGTATTCACCTTCATCAAGCTTACACGACTGGGCACAAGCCTGACACAGCACCTTACCACTTTCAAGACGCTTACTTAACCATGCTGCTTCAGACATAACGACTCCTTACCCCACAAGGCAAGAGACATAACCCACCACACTCTGCTTGTCTCCTGTTATATCACCACTCGTGTGATAGTCAAGTACCAGACTTTTGAATCCTGCTTGGTTGGCCGAAATCACCACTGCTTTAACACCAATGATCCCACAGGCTTCACATCCCTGCTCCAACAGCCCCAACTCAAGCTGCGCCATCCCTTCTATACATCGACTGTCCAGACGCTTTGCTTCTTGCTGTGTATGAAAGTGGCTCAGATCTGTACTGATGACCACCAAGGTTTTAGGCTCAGGCAACAGTTCATCAATGAGTGTAGCAAGTAAATGAGGTTCAAGGTCTCCATAAACGACCTCCACTACCTCAGCCTCAGGAAAATAGTGTCTTACGAAAGGCATCTGTACCTCGGTCGAATGTTCATGATGGGCGTCGGGCTGAAAGCGAAGGAAGCTAAAACGTTCCATTAGTGCATTACTGCCTTCGAGATCGATCTTCAGGTCTCCACATGGTGAAGTATACTGACTATAAAGAGCGACAGAAGCACCCTTGACATAGACACGGTGACTAGGACCGATCACAACAACACGTCTTACCATCGATCGTTTCTGTGCCACTGTTTTAAATGCGATATTAGCAGTAAACCCGCTGTAGAGATAACCAGCATGGGGCACGATGATCGCCTTGGGCACCAGGGTGATCGTATTGGGGTCAAACTCATTTTCTTGTAACAGCGTGTTAAAACGTACTATATACTGCTCTATTTCACTGCACACAGCCGGATAGAACTGCCCGGCAACGCCATTTTCTCTTCTAGACATCATCTCCCTCCTTGATCTTTTCAACCCTGTAAAGCTCGATCTGCGGATGTTCTTCAAGACAGTTGCCACGCAATCCTGCCTTTTGGCAGAGATGGCTGAAAAACGCCTCAAAATTTGGAAGATCCTCCCAGACTTGAGGCAGGAAAGTCGCACGTCGTCCTGCTGATGACAACACCACACCATCCACGCCTGGTTGTACCTTGGCCTTAAGATCAGCGGCAGTACTGTATTTCAGTATCTGCGGAGATGTCAGAAGTGAGACTTCCACCTGCATCTCATCAAACTCAACCAAGGTCAGTGGCATAAAGCGTGGGTCTCTAAATGCCGCCGAACGGGCGTTGTCAATAATGTCATCAATAAGTCTGCGGTGTGCCACTAGAGAACCTATACAACCTCTAAGTGCACCATGAAGTGTCAATGTGACAAAGGTTGCGCCCTCTTGTCCCAGTTCAGGATTTTCAGCGATCAGTGCCTCTCTGTCAAGAATCTCTTTTTCAAAAATGCGCTCTGCTATGGCATTTCGTGCGATCTGCAAATAAACAGGTTTCATCTTTACACCCTCTCTTATTAGCTATAGTTTTATTATATACCTATAGAATTTTACAGTCAAGAGCATATATATCTCAGTATGCTGATAAGAGAGAGGCAACGTACTTCTAAAAAGTAGAGAAACAACTACATAGACTAAAGATAAAGATTTTACGTTCTATGTATTAAAGACATTTAAAAAAGAGAGATGAAAACACTGCCCTAAGAGAAGCAGTACAGTCGATGTAGTAGCAAGTGCTACTTCATACGTACACGAACGGACTGCTCGTGTGCTGTTAAGCCTTCGGTGTTGGCGATCTGTGCACAGGCTTCGCCGATTTCGTTAATGGCAGCATTTGAAAAAGCGATGATCGACGACTTTTTCATAAAGTTCTCAACACCAAGTGGAGAGTAGAACTTCGCAGTACCGCCTGTTGGTAAGGTGTGGTTAGGACCTGCAACATAATCACCGATGGCTTCAGGTGTGTTGTGTCCTAAGAAGATCGCACCCGCATGTTTAATGCTAGGTAAAAGTTCAAAAGGGCTGTTCGTCGCCACTTCCAAGTGCTCTGGAGCGATCTCGTTCATCAGTTTAACCGCCTCTTCCATCGTCTCCGTGACGATAATAGCACCACGTTCTTCTATGGACTTACGTGCAATCTCTTGACGTGGCAGTTTTAGTAACCACTGCTCGATCTCGACTTGTACCTCTTGGGCCAACTTCAGTGATGGCGTGATCATAATAGATGACGCCATCTCGTCATGTTCTGCTTGAGAAAGCAGGTCTATGGCCAAGTGATTAGGGTTGGCGCTATCATCTGCCAAGACACCGATCTCACTGGGACCTGCGATCATATCGATGTTGACTTCACCAAAGACCATCTTTTTAGCTGTCGCTACAAAAATATTACCCGGTCCTGTAATGACATCTACTTTAGGAATGGTCTCTGTACCGTACGCCATAGCCGCGATCGCAGAAGCACCACCAACCTTGTAGACTTCACTCACACCACAGAGGTGACAAGCGGCCAGAAGAAGTGCATTTGGCTCGTTGTCCGGTGTCGGTGTACAGACCACGATCTGCTCAACACCCGCTACCTGTGCCGGAATAACGTTCATAAGCAGTGACGAAGGATACGCCGCTTTTCCACCGGGAATATAGAGACCTGCACTGTCAACTGCTGTCACTTTTTGACCAAGGATAGTACCATTGGCTTCTGTATCAAACCACGATTTTGGCAATTGCTTTTCGTGGTACACTTTAATACGCTCATAAGCAAGGTGAAGCGATGCTTTTAGCGTAGACTCTAGTTCATCATACGCTTTTTTCATATCTTCAGTATCGATTTTAAGGTCACTGTCACTTTCTGGTGTCCAGTTGTCAAACTTGGATATGTGGCCTTTTAACGCACTGTTTTTGTCACTTTTGATCTCGTTGATGATCCCACCAACAATACCTGAAACATGTTCGATATCCATCTTACCACGTCCAAGAAGTTCTTGAAAAAGGGTGTCAAAGTCTGATGCTGTTGTCTTAGTAAAAATCATTATATTCTCGTTTGAGGCAAATCGCTTGCCTTTTATTTGCCGCAATTATAGCAAAAAACCATTTGTCATAGATTTGTGTAGCCACGCTCACAGAGATAATGTTGACAATTGACTATAATGGCTTTATGAAAACATTACTTTTAATCTTAATAGCAACCTACCTGACAGCCAGTGACGTACAGCTGGAAGTTCTGGGTTCCGGCGGTCCGGAGATCGACGGAAGGGCCAGTGCCTCTTATATATTGTGGATCGATGGTCACGCCAAAGCACTCATCGACACCGGCAGCGGCTCGATGTTACGTTTTGAAGAGAGTGGTGCCAAACTCCAAGACCTTGAACTCATCGCCCTCACCCATCTGCACATCGACCATGCTGTTGATCTTCCCTCTTATGTCAAAGCAGGTTACTTTACACAACGAAGCGCCAAACTGCCGATCATAGGGCCTGTTGGTAATAAAAGCTTTCCAAGTACCACGGAGTATCTCAAACTGCTCTTTGGTGAAAGAGGAGCCTACCGTTATATGTCTGATGTCCTTACCCCACAGAGTGACTCTTTTCAGATCGTACCAGAATCTATTAATGCCCCGAAGGTCACCACACGCCATTTTAAAAGTTTTACACTGAGTACGATCAACGTCAACCACGGCATCGTCCCTGCTCTTGCCTTTAGGTTTGATATAGGGGACAAAAGTGTTCTCATCTCAGGAGACACCAGCGATGTCAATGGACAACTGGAGAAGTTGGCTCAAGATGCAGACCTTTTTATTGCCCACCACGCCATCGCTGAGGTACATGGAACTTACGCTAACAACCTCCACATGACACCAGGTATCATCGCTGAGGTTGCCTCTAAAGGTCATGTTAAAAAGGTAGTACTTGCACACCGCATGAAACGCACATTAGGACGAGAAGAGGAGAGTTTAAAGATCATCAAAAAGAAGTTTTATGGTGAGGTTCTCTTTGCTGAAGAGCATATGAAGATAGAAGTAAACTAAGAATTAGTATAATTTGTTTATGAAGAGCCTTGTTTTTCATTTACAAATGTTACTCCTTCCTTCATGAAGAAAGTTCTAGCTGTTTGTAAATGTTTTTAAAGGTAGCCTCAAATCTTAAACTATAGTGAGACACAATGCCAAGTTATCCCCACTTTCCAGAAAACTGTACCTCTCTGCTCTGTAAGTATCTAACACCTACCATTTTTGAAAAACTTAGAAACCGAAAAACACCTTCTGGTTTTACACTGATGCAGGCTATTAACTCAGGCGTTCAGAACCCTGAGAGTGCTATTGGTGTCTATGCTGGTGACGAGGCCTCTTATGAGGTCTTTTCACCACTTTTTAATCCTATTATCCAAGAGTACCACGGGTTTGGACATGAAGACCACCACCAAAGTGATATGGACAGTACCAAACTAAAAGCTACAGACCTTGACCCTGAAAACAAGTACATCATCTCAACACGTATCAGAGTAGGACGTAACCTTAACGCACTTCCTTTAGGCCCCGGTATCTCTAAGGAGCAGCGACTGCATGTAGAAGATGAGGTCTCTTCTGCTCTGTTGTCACTGCAAGGCACACTGCAAGGCAATTATTTTCCACTAGAGGGGATGAGTGACAGTGTTCAAAAGCAACTTATAGAAGACCATTTTCTTTTTAAAGCAGGAGACCGCTTTTTAGAAGCAGCAGGACTCAACCGTGACTGGCCAAGTGGACGGGGAATTTTTCATAACAGAGAAAAAACCTTTTTAGTCTGGGTGAATGAAGAGGACCAACTGCGTATCATCTCTATGCAACAAGGTGGCGACATCAAAGCAGTGTTTGAGAGACTCGTCAGTGCCATAGGGACCATAGAGAAACAACTCACCTTTATGCACTCCGAGCATCTTGGTTACATCACATCATGCCCTACCAACCTTGGAACAGCTATGCGCGCGAGTGTTCACATCAAACTGCCAAAACTCTCACAAGACAAGGAACAGTTTCAAGCCATTACCAAACAGTATCATCTACAGATCCGTGGGATCCATGGTGAACACTCTGAAAGTGAAGCCGCTATTTTTGACATTAGCAATCGTCGTCGCTTGGGTATTACAGAGGTCGAATGTGTACAAGATATGCATGATGGAGTCGCAGCATTGATCGCTGCAGAAGAGAAACTCTAAGCCTTACTTAGAGCTGTTTGTCTCACTTCTCGGTGAGATCGTAGTGTTACGCGCTTCTACTTTTAGACGTTTGATATACTCTTTTTTCACAAGCATCAAAGCTTTGTAGAAGTTGTCCGTATCAAGCGCACCCATGATAGGTTGGAAAAGAGGTTCCCCCTTCTCATCCAAGAACCAGATCGCGGGAGTTCCCGGTCTCCATAAGGCTCTTGGCATATAATCGCCCTCGTCACTGTACGAAATGATCGTTACAAAGTTACGGTTAAGTTCATTAATGATCTTAGGATCACTCAAGGCGGTACGCTCCAAGATAACACAGTATTTACAGGTGTGTCTTGAAGAGATAAAAAGCACAGGCTTGGTCTTCGCAGTCGCTTCAGCGATACCGCTTTTGTAATCCTTGGCCCAGTGTATCGGTGACGCTAAAAGAAGTGATGAAAACATCACTACCATTAAAACTATTTTACGCATGTGTATTCCTTATTTTTCTAGGCTGATTGTACCATTAAGACGGTAACTACTGTGCTGTCTTTTTTAAGATCTCTTTAGCGATGCTCTCATAATCTTTTCCAGAAACATCGATCACGACATCTGCTACTGCTTTGTAGAGGGGTTCACGTTCATCATAAAGAGCCTGTGCCTTGTCTATCTCTTGAAAGAGCGGACGTTTTTTTAACTTTCTAGCGGCATTTGGATGGTCTATAATACGTTTATAGATGGTCTTAAAAGGAGCATCCAACAGTACGATCGTACCGATCTTTTTCAACTTAGGTACCTTAAAAAAGCCACCACCCGTTGAGATCAGCGTATCATTAACGCTTACTTGCAGCCATTTGGCAACACGCTGTTCAAGTTCGCGAAAGTAAGGTTCTCCCTCAGCCGCAAAGATCTTTTTGATACGTCTGTTTTCCATACTCTCGATGATATCATCAGTATCTATAGCGATCATCCCACTTTGTCGAACGATCTCTCGTGCTACAGAACCCTTACCTACACCCATAAAACCAATTAATACTATGTTGTTTTTCATGGACGTACTATAGCAGATTTTTAAATGTCATACCATTAATCTGTCTAAAAAACAGATGTGGACTCTAAAAATAAAAGTAAGACTAAAGTATGTAGATTGTCAGTGAAGAGACCTTACTTTTAAAGTAGAAAGTCATTGACAGTTGTTACGCTTTAGTGTACAGCTCTTTCTCTCTAGCTATAAGGATCTCTGCTAAAAAGTAATAGGCCTCTTTCCAAGCATCAATGACCTCATCATTAGCGGTGTCACCTAAGACCTCTTTGATCGCTTTTAAGATGGAGGCTCCTACCATTGGATAATGCTCTGGTTTAATGTTTTTATTAACGTGTGCCACAGCTATTTTTTCAACAGCAGTATCTAAGCCCTCTAGGTTCTCAATGTTAGCAGCATAGGCAGCAACAACTGCCGCCAATTTTTTGTGTTGGTCAGGGTCACTGCCTTCAAACAGGGCTTTAGTCTCTGGGAAGTCAGCAAACAAGATCTCGTACATACGTCTAGTGATCACTTCTGCATTTATTTTTATGGGTGCAGCTGTGACCTTTACGATCTCGATAGCTCTTGGCGATAAACTCATATTAGGTTCCTACTCTCTTAACTCTTTTATAAATAGTAGTAGAGTTAAAACATTTTTACTGTCAGTAAAATACTACAACTATAACGACTTATTGGTATATTTACAGTAGTTAGCCTTGCATACCACTCATGTCAAAGTCAGGTTTTCGTTTTCGCGTCTCTATATAGTTTCTGTAGGCCCGGACAAGGTTGACTTCGAGCAGCACCATAGAGACAAGTAAGCTGAGTGCACCAAGCTTCATAAAAACAGGGAACCAAAAAGCCAAACTAAAGAGTGCCAAGGAGAGAAGGAACAAGACGAACTGTGTCAGTGCCATTTTTTTATGGACCATCTCCCCCATACTCGCAATACTCATATAACCCATACCATTTAGATGAAACCAGACTAAAAAGGGAATGATCTTGTAAAGCATACCACTCATCACACCCATCATAAAACCACCACCGATGATGACACCGACAAAGGACAGGATCTCTGTCTCTATAAATCCAGAGCTTAGCCAGAGTATGCCACCCAAAATAGCCATACCGCCGCTCACGCTCCAGTAATAGACCGTAATGTCAGCAATGGGGCGTTTACGTTGGTTCATCTTCTCAATGATAAGGTAGCCAAAAAGAGCAAGCAACAAAACCAAAAGAGTCTTTGCGATCCATGCAAGATCGACTGCCACAAAACTAAGCACTGACCAGAGGATCAGTGTTGAGACAAGGGCTAAGACAAGGTACTTTTGGTAGTTCTCATGAAAGGCAGGCGTGACATAAAACATAGGGATCACTTGAAAAGCCACCCCGATGATCAAGATGCCTGCAAAACCAAAGATGGCCAGAACCGCATGCATGTTGGCAAAACTGAGATGGGTCTCATCCATAACACCTGTTGCATACGAACTTAAAAGGTGCATTCCCAACATCACAACGACCACAGCAAAACCGATGGCCCAGCGCATTCCACGAATAGTTGGGGTCAGGAACTCTACCTTACGTATGGCAAGTACAATGGCACTTAGCAGTATTAAAAAGCCAAGACCCAGTGAAAGTGTTGCTATAAAGATCACGACCTTCAAACTTTCCAAAAGTCCTACCGCCATCAGAACCAGTCCAAGTGAGATCAATATATGTGAGGTCGTTGCCACTAAAGCGGCTCTAGGAACGGCGACTCCTGCCAAAACAGGCAGCATCTGCTGCAAGGCACCAAGCATCACCATAGCAGCAAAACCTATAGTAAAAAAGTGGGTCACTACTATGGTCTCAAGGCTATAGCGGCTCAACAAGACCGAAGGATCTGTCCACAAGATGAGTAGTGCTGCGGCCATTGCGAACAGGGGCGCTGTTAAAAAGAAACGCACAGGTGCTGAGATAGGCGGTGCCTGGTCGAGAGAGAGTCCTGTAAAGTTCATTATTTCTCTGTGATCATGCTTTCCATCATCATGATGAGTTGATCATTTTCTGCTGCCATATGCTGCTGTATCATGGTGTAGAGCATCTGTTCTTCTTTCATGTTGTGCTGCTGCAGCATGATCATCATCGTCTCTGTCAGACCAAAAAAGCGATCTTTGTTCTCTTCTGCCAAAGCCTCACCGATCTCTTTGATGAGTGAACGCATCTGGGTGTGTTCCATACGCATCATCTGTGTCGGCCCCTGAGTCATCCCTGTCTTCTCTTCAAACTGAGGGAAAAGAACACGTTCTTCCATCTGAAAGTGGTGTTCCATATCTTCTGCCATCTTTTCATATGACGTTTGTGCTGCTGCCAAGCCTTCACTGTTGGCTTTTTGCTCCATTGCTGCAAAAGTGTCGTCACAGTCGCGGTGGTCTTGGGTCATCATCTCTTTAATCATTGCCATAAAAGTCCTTTTTTATTGTGGGTGGATTATAATAGATTAACCAACAATTCTCTCTTGATAAAGGTCAATTATGACAAATTTATTTGACTATGAAACACCAACTTCCGGTTCTGAGGATCTCAATGAACTTTTTAGCAATAAAAAAGTGACCATCAACCGTATCGTTTCCAACCAGCTTGAAAACGGTAGTTGGTATGAACAGCAAGAAGATGAGTGGTTGGTTTTACTTGAGGGGGAAGCGATCTTGGAGATGGAGACGGAGTGCATTACACTCAACAAGGGAGCAACATTTTTTATCCCTGCACTGCAGCGGCATAGAGTTCAAAAAACTTCTGCCAACACACTATGGCTGACCATACACTTCAACCCAGCGTAACACGACCCTCTTAGCGAACGACCTTAAAGACATCACCCAGTTTAGGAGCGTCAACAAGACCTCTGTTGGTCACAAAACTAAAAGGTACCGTGGTGGTCGTACGGTAATCACTATCT
>WGDB01000167.1 GCA_015493495.1 Helicobacteraceae bacterium
AGGTGGTGCTGCCAATACAGGGAATCCGGAGTTGAGCATCATATCTATAGCCTCTTCGATGTTATTGATATATCTTATTTGGACAGGAATCTCTTCACTGTTTATTTCAGATGAAGAGGATTCTCCCAAAATGGTTAGCTCCGTGGGGGTGGCAGAACTGAAAAATGAGAAACAGCTCTATTACGATACAACTGAGGTAGATGTCTCTGGGATTGCTGCACCCTCAACAGATGCAAAAAGCAGTGCTGCAGACACGAAGAGAGCATCTAGTCCTCAGATACAAACAGCAATAAAGAAAAAAGAGTTTTTTGACAATTATCCCTATCTACTTTGGTTGTTTTATACAGTAGTTTTTGTTTTTTACGCTTCATGGTTGTTCGCTCCTTCCAAGGCAAAAGGTCAAGGAAAAGATCTTGTCAAACAAAAACTTATAGCCAGTATGACATGGAAAGAAGATCCGGCAGGACTAAAGCCATGGAACCCTAAATGGAATCCAGAAGTAGGAGACACTTCCAAGCGTGATAAGTAGAGATCTCTCTCTACTATCGATACCGTACTGTTACGCCACTAATTTAATACTCAAATCTCACTAAAGTAAAATTATGTTTATCAATCTTAGTCTCTGTCTGGTACTAACTTGACCATCTGGTAACGCAGGAGCTGCAGGTCGGCCACATTAACTACAACGTTGGTAAAGTTCATTTTGTCGGTTGGACGTATGGTCTGAATGTCTGTTACAAACAGCAGACTCGCAATGTCATGCTCTTTAAGTTTTTGCGGGATCTGCGTTGCATCAAGTTCTGGAATGTCTCTGTCTAAAAGTGCATAGGTGTAGTTGTTTTCATCCAGTTTCTGTTCAAAGTCAGTAAGATTATCAGCGATCTCAACACTGTAGCCGATCTTTTTCAAGATAGCAGAGAATATCTTGGCTTCACTTCGTGAGTGTTTGTAAAGAAGAATATCAACCATAGCTTTACGTACAGCAGGCTGCTCTTCAACAACTACAGCTTCTTCTATAGGCTCTACAGACACTTCCTCTTCAACCTCTTTTTGTGTACTGATTTTATCTGCAAAATAGTAATGGAGCATATCGATGATAACATCAAGTTTCATCGGCTTAGAAACGTATTGGTCCAGTCCTTGACTCAAGAAATACTCTTTATCTCCTTTGAGTGCATTTGCGGTAAGTGCAATAATAGGGATATGAGAGAGAGAATACTCTTTTTCATAGGCTAAGATCGCCTGAGTGGCTTCGATACCATTCATAACAGGCATTTGAATATCCATAAAGATAACATCAAAAGTATTGGCTTGCTGACGTTTTTCAAGGGCAACGGCGCCATTTTCAGCGATTGTTGTTTTGATACCAATACTTTCAAGTGCTCTTTTGATCAGTTTCTGGTTGATCATGTTGTCCTCAGCTACAAGTGCATGAAGATCGTTAAAATGGATCTGTGTCTCTTCTTTACGAACCTTTGCCTCATCGAGGCTGAGCGCTTCGATGGTCTTTTTAAGTTTGGTAAAGTTGACAGGAGCGTAAATAATTTTATAAAACATTTCTGAGAGGGTGTCAAGATGACTCTTTTCACGCAGGGTGCTTAATAAAACGATTTTAGATCTGATGTCTGAGATATCTTCAAGCTGTGCATCAGTGACATGCGCATAATTGATAAAAAGCAGGTCAGGCTGATGGTCATGAGGAAGTGACTTGATCTCGCTGAGATCTTTGTATGTATAGTTATGTGCATTGATGGCATCAAGGTAGTGTGAAGTATATCGATCTACTGTATCTGACTTCTCCTCGGGTACAAAATGTCCTACGCTTAAGGTGTTAAGAAGTTTAGGTGTTTCGCGTGCCTCAAGTGCTTCAAAGTCAAGGGTGAAAAAGAAAGTGGTACCTTCTCCCTCTTGACTTTCAAGATCAAGACCGCCTCCCATAAGTTCAACAAGTGTCTTAGAAATTGTTAAGCCCAGACCTGTACCACCAAATTTTCGGTTTGTACTGGCATCTGCCTGTGAAAATGCTTCAAAGATCTTCAGTTTTTGTTCTTTAGTAATGCCGATACCGGAATCTTGAACAGAAAAATGAACAGTTGTTGTGTTCTCTTTTGACTCTCTTTTTTCTATTTTGACATTGATCTCGCCATTTTCCGGCGTAAATTTTACTGCATTGCTGATAAGGTTGACAATGACCTGCTTGATACGGGTTGGATCACCGATAAGTTTATGGTTGAGCTGTGGATCGATAAAAAAGCCGAGACTGATGTTTTTTTCGCTGGCTTTGGCACCATAGGACTCTATGCCACTTTCAAACTCTTCGATAGGATCAAAAGGTATGGCTTCGATCTCGATCTTGTTGTTCTCGATCTTGGAAAGGTCAAGGATGTCATTAATAACAGCAAGAAGGTTCTCAGAACTTTTTTCTATGATCTCAATAAACTCTTGCTGCTCTACATCCAGCTCCGTTGTTTTTAGCAAGCCTGTAAAACCGACAATACCGTTGAGTGGGGTACGGATCTCATGGGACATGTTTGCAAGGAACTTACTTTTGGTGGCATTGGCCTCATCAGCAAGACGTTTACTTTCTCTTGACTCCTTGATGGTCTGTGCCAAAAATCGGTAGATCTCCTGTTTGTCCTGAATTTTCAGCATTTGCGTGAGTTGTGCTTCCATCTCATCTGAAGCATCTTGTCCTATAGACTTCAGGACTTCTTCGAGCTGTCTGGTCTCTCTGTCCATCTTTGCAAATATGTTGTGAACGATCCATGCAAATACTAATGCGGCCAAAAGGACACTGGCGGCAAGTGTGATCTCGTGTGTACTTTGTGATCTGTTTTTGTCGAGTTGGCCTCTTAGATCTTTATTGAGGATCTTTTGCGCTTTTTCAAGTGTTGCAGTTTTTGAAGTCAACAGCTGGGACCATTTGTCAAGGTCGAGTGCAAAATGACCACTGTCTGAAGCTGCAATAATAGCGATACGACCATTATTGATCGGTTGTTTGAGTGATTGGTAGGATTTGTCCTGAAATAGGGTGTTAAGCTTTTTTTTGATCGACGCCTGAGAAATATTTTGATAATCGGGTTCGATATCCTGACCGATCATCGGATCCCAGAGTGCAAGTTCTTTTTCACTTATCGGAAGGCCTCTGCTGATAAAATAGGAGGTAATACCGTGCTCGGATGTCAGGGTGTCTTTATATGTCGTAAATTCTGATAGCTCTTTGTAAAATGTTTTGCCTTTGATCTTGATGTCGTCTACATAGGCAGGTTTGATCATTTGCGTAACAAAATCAGTGATGGAGCTATTTTGGGGATACAGTGAAATATAGTCAGTGTTCAACATTGTGATCTTGGAACGGTTCTCTTTTTGATCATTGAGCATATTAAAGAGTGGCTGTGTCGTCTTAAGATATTTTGGATGTGCTTTGATAAAGCCCTTCAGCTCTAAAAGAGCAGTATCACTCTGTTGCCACTGCTGTTTGAGCAGATCAAATCCAGAGCGTCCGTTGGAACCGAGATAGACACCGACATAGCTTTTTTCTTTATCATACTGGGTCAGTGTCTCTTCAAGTAGCTCAGAGTAGTGCTGATGTACCAATGCCTTGTCCGCGACAGTATAATCATGATACGCATTGGAGAGGTAGTAACCGGCAAGTGCAAAAATAGCAATGATCGGGACTAAAATAATGACTTCAGTGATTTTGTTGTGTAAAAATTTCATAATAATTGCCTTTAGCCTTATAGATTCTGACTGTGGTACAACTCTAGATCAGTGAGTGTGTTTTCAATATGCTGGGTTGAGAGATTGAGTACATTAGGCAGCTTGATCTTGTCGGAATCAAGATAGAATTTCTTTGCAATAGGCCAGAACTGGTTGAGTGAAGAGAGAACAGATGCACTTTGCTCAGTATATCCGTATGCATTGAGTTGCTCAAGTCCATTTTCGAAAGCTTCGATGGCTTCATGCAGCTGTTTGATGTTATTAAGATCATTGATGCCCAGCTGAAAGGTCATATAATACTTGCTCATACGTTCAATAAGGTACTGCATCTTCTTGACATTGATAAGCATCTGCTCTTCTGTAGAAAACTGGTAACTGTGCTCTGCCGCAATAGACTCTGCTCCTTCCAAAAGTGCTTCACTATAGTCGAGCATCAGGGCTGCGTTATCTGCACTGTAGGGCTCTGCTATCGTCTCCTCGATCTCATCGCGGCTGTAGGCTAAAAAGGTCAGGATGTCTTTAGTGTCTTCACTGTTGGTTGCCGAGGCGATGGTACGAAGTTTGGTGTCGAGCTGCAAGACACCCTTGTGCAGATCATTCATGACAGCCTTGTTACGATGGTTCTGTGCCAGATAGAAGTAGTCTTTGACGATCTGTTGACTGATGAACCTTATACCCTCCGATGCTTCGAGAAGATTGACATCACTACGGGTAGCTGCAGTAAGAGGGATATATGTCAGAAACAAGAGGGTGAAAAACCCCTCTTTTGTCATGGACTTAAACGGTGTCATCTCAGACTCCTTTATGAATTATAGTTATTTTTCAAGCTGTATATACATTTTGGTGATCTTGTTCATTTTGTTCATAATGTCATCAGTGCTGTTATACACAATAATCGGTAAGCCACCTTTTTCGATGTTTAGGTAGAACTTATAGACGATTTTCCATAATCTGTTGACTCTTTTCAGTTGGGCATTGATGGCAGGAGTATTACTCTTGTTCGCCATAAGAAGATCATTGGCTTTGTTGAAGCTCTTGACCGCTTCTTGCATCTGTACAATACTGTTTTTGTCTTTAATACCAGCCTGATAAGATATGTAGTATTTGGCAATACGCTGAGAAAGCATACGCTGTTTTCCCGCGAGGTCTACGAGTGTAGAACTATGTGCTTTTACTTTCTCCTTCAGTGCATCAACAACGTATTGATTACCTTCGAGCATCGATTCACTCAGGTCAAGGATAAGAGCAGCATTGTCCAATGAGTAAGGCTCTTTTACAATAGAAGTAAAGTCATCACTACTCATGTCCACGAACATGAGCATGTTTTGGATCTCATCATCTTTGATGTTCTTGGAAAGGATATGTTGAGATTTGTTAAAGGTCTGTAGTGAGAGTTTAAGCTGTTTGGTCGCTTTGGAGACATTGACACCCTGACCAATATAAAAATAGTCTTTTGCAATACGCTGTGAAAGCATACGCTGTTGTCCTGCAAGTTCCAGAAGTTCGATCTTGGAGTACTCTTTTGCAGAAAGGAGAGTTGCATGCAGCATTGAGCCGAGGAGAAGAAGAGTTATTAGACGTTTAAACAAGGTGAACATGTTGTTTTCCTTTTAATATAATACCTGCAATACCAAAACTGCTGGTATAAGGTCACGTGTCATCGAGTTGTACTTTTGATGTACAAAAGATGAAACACACTGTATGGTTGAATTGTATCTATCTTTGTCAATAATGTCTGTAGGGCATGTCTGACACATTGTAGCTTATTCCTTTGTGCCTTGAGCATAAAGGCCTGTTGCGGTGTTCATGTTTTTAAGTATTTGGTTGGCAGAACGGTTGATCAGGCTGGGAATGTACTTTTTGGACTTTGATCGACCCATGACCTCAAAGAACATAAAAGATCTTCCAACTTTTTTCAGAAGTTCGTTGATCTTTGGGGTGTTGAGTGATGAAGCCTTAAGTTTCTTATGTGCTACAGAAAACTGCTGCATCGCGGTGTCAAGTTTCTGCTCAAACTCACTGTCTTGCACACCCCATACCTTTAACATGTAAAGACTGGCCATACGCTGAGAAAGCATACGCTGTCTTCCTGAGATGTTTACGATCTCTCCTGCTTTTGTCTTGGAGGCTTTGGTGATAAGCAGTGTACTTTTGTGGGCTGCTTTGAGGAGGCTCTCTAGATCATGCTGCAAGGCCGTGACATTTTTAATGTCGGGTTTTTGCAAGACAGTATTTTTAATGGGTTTCCATAGCTTTTTAACAGCAACAAGACTTTTTGCAGCCTCTTTGTCTTTGACATAAGACTGAAGCTCTGCAAGCTGAGTTTCAAAAAGGTTGACACTCTTTTTTAGACCTTCTTTGGGATTTCCATAGGTGCTGTTCATTCCAATAAGGGCATACTCCTTAAGTATCTTCTGTGTCAGCATTCTTTGACGGCCGGCTTTGTTGACTGCCTCTTCCATACTTGTGATTTTGGCATAGCTCATGGTTCCTGAAAGTACCAAGAGAAGTAAAAGCAGAGTGGAGGCCGTTTTGGATACTCTTTGTATAAATGGGTACATCTTAATCCTTTTATATGGTGTATATAGAATTATAGGTTGAAGATAACATAATTTCTGTAGGTATTTGCTTACAGAGAAAATGATTAGCTAAACAATACCTAAATGTGTATGAAACGGCTTACACGTACTATATCGTTGGTATGGTACAATATCGCTAAAAAAGGGCGTGAAGATGACAAAACGTATTTTAATTGTGGATGATGTAGAGTTTATTTTGGACTTTGAAGCAAAGGCTATAGAGTCAGTAAAAAACGATGCTGGTTTCTCTATTGTAGTAGACAAAGCAAGTACTGTAACTGATGCCAAAGAGCTGGTTGAGGCGAACCACTACGATCTTATTATATCTGACATGAACCTTCCTGACGGTACAGGAACTGAGATCGCGAAATTTGCGTTGGACAAAGATGAAAGTACACGTATTGCTGCTTTGACGATCTATCCACAGCGTTATGAAAGTGAACGGGGATATTTTGATGCATTTTTCAAAAAACCTATTCTACCATCTGTTTTTAAAGAGAACATCAAACTGCTGTTGAAAGCTTAAGGTCTGATATAAAGAAGGTAGTGCAATGAGCAACAATACAGAAGATATACTCAACATATTACATGTTCTGGATACGGGAGCGGTACTTGTAGAAGATGACCTGAGTATATCCTGGACAAACAAATATTTTGATCAACATTATTTTAGCGATCAGAAAAACTTGACTGACCTGTGCCGAGATTTAAAGCCAGTAGAAGATGACAATGCTTTTTTGCATATTCTTGAAGATGTAAAGTCTAAAAAAGAGTATGCAGATACTATAATAGAATGTCATCTCTCTGACAATGAAGCTGTATTGTGTGATGTCTGGATCTATCCTATGTCAGGAGAACGACTGCTACTTGTATGTCAATTGCAGACACAGAACAAAACAGCACATTGTGAAGCACTGCTGCAAATGGCACGCTATGACCCTGCTACAACATTGCCAAACCGCATCTATTTTTTAGAGATGCTTGAAGAAAAGCTGACCCAACAGCAACACCCCGAAGCCCTGCTGAGTATTATGATAATAGACTTTAATGAACTTGACACTTACGATACAGTTTTTAGTATAACATCAGATGAGTTACTGCTGTTGACTTTGAAAGAGCGTTTGACAGATGTCAGTAAGGAACATACTCTTTTTGCAAGAGTCGCGCCTTCAAAATTTGCCATAGTGTGTGAGACTGCAGTAACACCGGTTAAGGTAGAAAAACTTGCGCAGGAGATCCTCCACCTTTTTTATGAACCGATCTCAGTGGAAGGCCACCTTGTCTATGCTGAACTTTCTGTTGGAATCAGCCTTTATCCGACAGATGCAAACAACGCAAAGAACCTGTTGCTTAAAGCTGAAAAAACGGCTTCAGCTATACAAAAGACAGAACTTAACAGTTATGGATTTGCCCATAAACTTCCTGAAAAAAATGTGGACAAGATCTTAAAGATCAGTACAGACCTTCCTGCGGCAGTGGAAAACGAAGAGATATTTTTTGTATTTCAGCCGCAGTACTGCCTTGATGAAGGACGTTTCTGTGGGGCAGAACTGCTGGCACGATGGGAACATCCTGAACTTGGTTTTATCTCTCCAGAGATTTTTATACCCCTTGCTGAACAGACAGGGATGATACGTACTGTGACGATGAAAGCTTTTATGGAAGCTTCGAAAATGTTTAAAGCACTTGAAGGCAGAGGTATAAAAGACTTTTCACTTTCAGTCAACATCTCTCCAAATATGTTACTTTACAGTGGCTTCATGGAAGATCTGGAATTTTTTATAGAGAGCTATGAGATGGCTGACAAACCACTCTATCTTGAAGTGACAGAAAATGATTTTGCCCGCAACTTCTCCAAAATGATCGATGCTTTAAATGCCATACGCGATATGGGGATCAAGATAGAGATGGATGATTATGGTACAGGCTATACCTCGCTGCAATATCTCTCCAAGTTGCCTATAGATACTTTGAAGATCGACAGATCTTTTGTTCAGGACATCGATTCAGACCAACAGCAGGCTGTACTTTTCAAGGCGATCTGTGACATGGCATCAGCACTGGGCTACGATATCGTCGCAGAAGGTGTTGAGACAGAAGCCGAAAATCTGGTGGTACAACAGTATAAAAATGTACGTGTTCAAGGCTACTACTACTCCAAACCGCTGCAGGTGAATGAGCTGTTTGAACTACTTGAAAAAGCAGTTGTCCTCTAGAGGTGAAGGGCCTGCTGTAAAAGTAAAAGGTTCTCTTTAAGTGCATTTATGAGTACCGACACCTCTTGCGCATCTTCATCTTGTGCTGACTGTTCAAGCTGCAGTGCGAGCTGGCTGAGTTCTGTCAGCTTCATGTTGGCAGCACTTCCTTTGATGGAGTGGACCTCATAGGCTATCTGCTTCCAAGCCTTTTTCTCATACATCTTTTCGATCTCCTGCATTGACTTTCCAGCGTCTTCAAACAGTACACTAACGATCATTTTGACATCATCTGGGGCAAACCCCAACTCTTTGGCAATATGCTTAAGATCATACATTAATTAACTTCCTTACAATATTTTTTTAGTGTTGTTACCAGTATATCCGGATCTACCGGTTTACTGATATAGTCATCCATACCGGCAGCGAGAAAACGTTCCCTGTCTCCAGCGAGTGCATTGGCAGTCAGCGAGATGATAGGGGTATGCTTTTTATGCAAGCTTTTTTCGAGTTCGAGTATGGCGGCGGTGGCCTCGATACCGCTCATGTTCGGCATATGTTCATCCATCAGTATGAGAGTATAATCATGCTTTTGCACCATTTCTACAGATACTACTCCATCATCAGCTACATCATGTGTCAGACCCAGATTGTCCAGCATGATCCCCATAAAGAGTTGGTTGGCTTTGTTGTCTTCGACGAGCAGTGCATGCCCCTCAAGCAGAATGTCTGACATCTTTTTTTCCTCATCAATGGTATCTTTAACAGGTTCCAAAGGTAAAGAGAAGAAGAAGTGGCTGCCTTTGTCCTCTTGGCTCTCTACCTCAAGTTTTCCGCCCATGATCTGTACAAAAGAGTAGGCGATGGCAAGTCCAAGGCCTGTACCCTCAAACGGTCTCGATGTAGAGCCGTTGGCCTGGATAAAAGGCTCAAAAACGGTTGTAAGTTTCTCTTCAGGGATACCAATGCCATTGTCTTTTATACTGACATAGAGACGATTATTGTTGTCATTGTAGCTGAAGTGGCAGGAAACGCTACCATTTTCAGGGGTGAACTTGATGGCGTTGGAGATAAGATTGTTGACCGTCTGTTTGATCTTTTGCTGGTCACCGTTGAATGTTGAGGGAATCTCTTCAGATATGTCATAATTTAAGGTGATGCTTTTTTCAAGAGCCTTGGCTTGAAAAAGTTTGATGCTCTCCAAAATGTCGCAAAATTTAAAATCTTCATTTTGCAAGACCACTTTGTTGCTTTCTATCTTACTATAGTCCAAAATGTCGTTGATCGTCTCTATTAGGCTGTGCGATGCATGTTGGATCACGTCAAAGTACTCTTGTCTCTGTGGGTCGCGCTCATCTACTTTGAGCAGTGAGATAAAGCCGTTGATAGCATTTAAAGGGGTACGGATCTCGTGAGACATGGTTGAAAGGAACTGACTGCGTGCTTTAAGTGCGGTTATGGCTTCTTGGCGTGCTTTTTCGAGTTCTATGGTTCGTGCAGCAACATGCACTTCTAGCTGCTCGTTGTCCAACTGTATTTGATGGATACTTTTTTGTTTATGGCCTTCATACCAGTCTGTAATCACTGCAACAAAGGTAAGACTACCTAAGAGAACATAAAAATCTTTTGAGGAAAATTGGACATTACCTTTTGCCAATATATAAACAGCAGTGACAGAAGTGATGATCAACACAAACCAGAACCATCCCTCTTTTCTGCCACGCAGGAAAAATGCAAGCAGCAGTATCGGTGTGAACCAGATATGGCGTATGTCGTAAAATTGTGCTGAGACCATAGTGAAGAGGCCGACTGTCAAAAGAGTGCGTGAGGTGATATCATAAAGATTTGGATATTTACTGATCAAGAGATAGGTTAGTGAAAAAACCATGATCAAGACGATATCAATAATTCCCTGTATATATTGACCCTGAATAAATCGATAAAAAAGGATGGGCGTAACAATGACGATGGTTAAGAGAACAACCATTTTAAGAACATGATTTCTATTTTCCAGAGTTGACTCTGTAGACATGTTAC
>WGDB01000168.1 GCA_015493495.1 Helicobacteraceae bacterium
ATAGTGTCTATTTCCATCTTAAGTTAAAAACTTTCAATGGAATAGACGGTTGTTGTTTGTGTCTTTATAAAATTGACTTTCAACATCCGAAAATGTCTAGTTCAACTTACTTAGTTTTCAATGATCTCAAACTTTTAAAAGCTTCTACATAAAGTCTCTTTGAGTCGTTTTTAACAACGTCTCTTCGTTTGTGGACGGGAATTATAGGAGATTATGGATTCAATGTCAAGGACTTTACAAAAGAATTTGTAAATTCTTTTCGATTTGTGGTGTGAAGTCCCAATTTTAGGGGTTTTTTGAGGGTTAAATCTTTTTATTTATTTTCTCTTTTTGAGAATGGCTTCTCGTTTTATACAAATATGTAGATATATATGTAGCTTGATCTTGTTTGTATACTTTCTCTTATATAGAACTGTGGCACCTTCTAACTTATAAGACTTCGTACAAAGTGCTTCTTTCTTATCGAGTTGTGATGCTTATCTACTTTATCTTGTTTAGTTACTACCTTGATTATTGAAACTGTGGCACCCCGAACTTTTTTTCTCTGTCGCGTCAGAGATGAGAAGCGTGAAGGAAAAGCCAACTGCTTGGCTTTTATAGCTTCGGAAACAGAGTTGTTATGTGTAGCATCAACGGCGTAGACCTTGTAAAAGAGAGAGACGCTGTTGTTGAGAGGAAAGTACTTTCAATCTAAAGTAGATATTTCGCCGTTCATTATATTACAAAGATACCGGTTGTTATTTTTACGATTATATTTGAATTGGGATGAATCTAATAAGAAAGGTTTTTTGTTTTTAGGAAAAAAGAGAAAGGGTAGCCAGATACATTTCCAGAAGTGTCAAAATTTCTGAATTTAAATCTTATGAAACTGACAGACAGAGATGTGTGCTCAAAGTAGGAGGTCATCTCTAAATAAATTAAGGGACTGTAACATCTCCTACGTATCCCGTTTCCCTATTGATTGTAAAGTGCGCACTCTTTGTATTAGTAGTCACCGTTATCAAACAGTCATTATTAATCATACGCCCAGCTGTTGGTGTTGCACCACTCCAATTACCAGCAGAAGTGTATGGTCTTCCGAAATTGTCGAAAGAGAGACCACCAACACCACAATCTGTCGTTATTGAAGTCACCTTAAATTTTCTGTTTAAGTCTGTTATTGATGAACCATCTAAATCTTCTTTTGTTAGTGGATCTTTAGCATATGTTCCAGTACCAGTTTGTACCATATACTTTCCACCTGTACCTATAAGAACGCCCCATCTGTTTTTTGGCCAACTGGCATCAGCATCATCATATACATCATCAACCATAGATAGATGCTGTGCATACTGTATGTGTCTAGAAAGTTGGTTAGCAGCATCTCGTGCAGGTACTGGTTCCATATTTGGAATCATCACGGTAGCCAAGATACCTATTACTACAATTACGATGATCAACTCTATCATCGTAAATGCTTGTTTTGTAAAAATATTTTTTTTATACATAAAAACTCCTAAATAGATTACAGTCTATAATATTTGATTATAGCTAAAAGTTAAATAATAGGCAATATTTAACTTTTAACATTCTATTTTGAGTGATTGTTATCACTCGTTATTACCCTCGATGTTGTATTGACATCTTGCTTAATTGCTATTGTTGTATTAATGTCCACTGCTGAGTTATTGTTTTCTACCACAGGAGTAGTCGCTAATTTTGGATTTACACCGCTATTATGTTCAGCACACTGTTTATTTAAAATTGCAATTTTATCTTCATATGTCTCTTTTAATTCATCCAGCTCATCTTGTAACTCTTCAACTGTATCATCAAGGGCTGTTTTTGCTTCTACATTTAAGCCATATTCATATACCAGTTCCCCACCCTCTTTTGCTTGATACACTGTAAGTGTAATGAGTCCTACAAAAGAAAGCAGATAGATGATCTTTGCCCATGGCTTTTTGATAGCTAAGGTCAGAAGCTTTAGCAGTACAGGAAGAACAGAGAGATATAAGATATAGATACCAATATTTCTATGGGCCTTTAAATGTTCAACACCCTCGTCACTCATCAAGAGACCACCATTTTTACCATCAATAACACCTGTTGCATACGCACTTACCAATATACCAATTAAAAGTACAAACAAGATGTAGACTGTAATAGTCAATGATTTACGCTTGGTAATCAAATTAATGAGTTCCAAAATCAAAATCACAAGTGGTAAGACCACTGCAAAGTGAACAGCTACTGGATGCAGTAAAACAGGAATAGCCTCAGCAACAGGAAATGGTAATGGGAGCGTAGGAAGAGTCATAGATGTAACCTTTATAAGTATGATGAATCCATTATATAAGAGTTACGATTAGAATGGGCTGATATGTTGAATGTTCAATGTTGAATGTTGAATGTTGAATGTTGAATGTTGAATGTTGAATGTTGAAAAGATGGCAAAGCTCATCTTAAAGAAGTCTGATCGAAGAGATAAAATTTCAGATGTGGTGTAAATGGTGCAAAATGTCTGCCCGATAGCGCACTAATGTGTGCGTGGAGTGGCAAACTTTTGTGGCAGTTGTGCCGCAGCTGAAATTTTAAGTTAATGGAGGAAGTGGCGGATTCCTGAAAAGTATAGCGCCATGCCATGCTCATTAGCTGCATCAATGATCTCTTCATCACGAATAGAGCCTCCAGGCTGAATAACTGTCTTGACACCCGCCTCAGCCGCTGCATCAATAGAGTCTCTAAATGGGAAGAATGCCTCAGATGCAAGCGCTGCGCCTGTAACATCAAGACCCATGTCCTTAGCCTTTTTCAAAGCACATTGTGCAGCATCAACACGTGAGGTCATACCCATACCAACAGCGACCATCACCGAGTTTTTAACATAAACAACACTGTTGGACTTTGTCAATGAAGCTACTTTCCATGCAATAGCTGCATCTTTTAGCTCTTGCTCACTTGCAACACGCTCTGTTTTAAGTTCAGAGTTTTTGACCTCATCAGGAGAGACAATATCGGCATCTTGGAAGACAAATCCACCATCGATATGTTTGAAGTCTTTAGTGTCATTAGAAAGAACAATCCTGTCCGCACCATATTCAAATAATTTAATTCGCTTTTTCTTAGCAAACACCTCTTGAGCTTCTGGAGTGATACGCCCAGCAATAACAACTTCCAAAAAGATCTCATTCATCTTTTCTGCAAGTTCTACATCGACCACACCATTAACAGCAACAACACCGCCAAATGCAGAGACAGGATCACACTTTAGTGCTTCTGTGTATGCTTCTGTCAAATTCTCACGAATGGCAAAACCACATGGATTTCCATGTTTAGAGATACAGACAGCACCTTCGTCTCCAAAACCGGCAGCGATCTTGACTGCACCATTGATGTCATTGAGGTTATTAAAACTTGCTTCGCCTTTTAGCGTTGTAAAGTTTTTAGAGAAATAGGTGTCAAACTCATAAAGTGCACCATTTTGGTGTGGGTTTTCACCATAACGGGTATCCATAACTTTTGAACCTACAATAAACTGCTTGGCACCAAAACCTTTGTTAAAACGGCTGTTCATGTAGTTTGCGATCATACTGTCATATGCGGCTGTGTGTTCATAAGCCTTGATCATCAGGTCACGTCTGAACTCTACGGTATTTGCATCATTTTCAAGTGCGTTCAGTACAAGTGAGTAGTCTGAGACATCAGTAACGATCATAACACTGTCAAAGTTCTTTGCAGCAGAACGTACCATAGCCGGTCCGCCTATATCGATATTTTCAATAATATCTTCAAAATCATCTGTCTTTTCTATGGTCTCTTTAAATGGATAAAGGTTGACACATACCAAGTCGATCGCTTCTACACCTAACTCTTTAGCTTGGTCTAGGTGAGACTGCTTGTCACGACGGTGTAAAATGCCACCATGAACATATGGGTTCAATGTCTTAACACGTCCCTCAAAGCACTCAGGAAACTTGGTTACTTCATCGATCTCGATAGCAGCAATCCCTGCTGATTTTAGCATCTTAAAGGTACCACCTGTGGAGATGATCTCAAAACCATTGGCAACCAGACGTGTTGCAAACTCTACGATATTACTTTTGTCACTGACACTGATGAGCGCACGTTTCATACTCAACCTTATAGAAAATATTTTGCGCCATTATAGTCAAGAGTTTATTAGGGTGTGGTAAAACCCACCATTACTTAAGGTCTATGAGTTCCTGTCAATTTTTACATTAACAACTCCTAGTACAAAATAGTCTACGGAAGTTCTATCTCTTTATCACTTCCTTCAAAAAAGTCTATTACGGCTTTTTTGTCTATGGTATGTGAGGCACCACGATAGAGGTTCTCTTCTAATTGAGAGAGTACCTCGGCAACGATACCGCCTTCATTTTTATAAGAAAGAAGCAACTCAAAGAGTTCTTTATCATCTTTGGCTTTTTTAATGCGCTTTGAGAGTGGCGTTACTGTAACTGTTTTTATAGGTCTTTCTTCTCTGTTTAAAAAGAGAAGCCAAACGAAGATAGCCCCTATCACAAAACCAACAAGTGCTGCCACTAACAGTTCATACCAAGTTTCTGTAGTTGTCTTAGACACTGTTTTTTGTTCACTGCTACGACTCTCTTTAGAAAGTTCTATATTACTTGTTTTTGAAGAAGCATCAACACGTTTATGTGCTGCTCCCCCTGTGACTTTTATCGTAATAGGTCGACTCTTTTTCACCACCTCTTTTTGTGTCTTCGGATCAAAGTAGTGCAGCTCAAAAGGAGGGATGGTATAGTTCTCTTCAGCAATAATCACGATCTTCTGCTCAAATATACCACCATACTGCTCTTTGTCCATACCACTTTTGGTGGTAGGCTCATTGGCATAGATCACAGCACCCGGCATCTCCAGGTTAAACTTTTGGACATCGTCAATATTACCGTGTCCCACAACCTTCACCGTCAGATTCACCGGCTTGTTGGCCTGTGCAGTCGTTTGGTCAACATCGACTTTTATGTTAAAATCTCCATAAAGTTCTAGCCCATCGGGAAGTGGTTCAGCTTCTATGGAAACACTATTAGAAAAGAGTTTTGTATAGCGTATCTGTTGGCCAAAGGCACTGTTAAAAAATGGGTCCAAGCCTCTTCGGTTCTGCTTACTGATCTGGCCCACCTTTGCCATGACAGCAGGAATCTTTAAGGTACCGCTACGCTGAGCGAACAGCAGGTAACTATAGGTCTGCGTTGTATACTCACCATCCACCCCTTCTTTGACACCATCAAGCTGTTTGACCCAGAAGTCTTCAAACTTCGGCTCTTCTATGTCTAACTTATAGACAGGGATATTAGGCTTCTTTTTAAAGACAAGATCAAAACGTACCATCTCTCCGACATGTACCTTTGTCTTAGAGACTCTGGCATCCAAGACCACCGGTGCACTTTTGTCCTGAGAAGGCTCTACGATCTTTACAGGGATCGTCTTTGTATGTTCTACACCGCCATCGACCAAGACCTTGTAGCTTGGAATTTCTAAAGATTGTTGCGGTGTAAAGGTGTAGCTCTTGGAGATGGTCTTTTGAAAGTCACCGTTAATGATCTTAATGTTTTGTGAGCTACCCGTTTGTGCAATAGCTGCACCTGCGATCTCTTGAATGGTTGGAAACTCTATGTCGCTTCCTGTAGCCGAGATCGTATAGGTCACACTGTCGCCTCGATAGAGTGCATTTTTGTCGACTGAGACCTTAACGTCGGCAACTAATAAAAGTGGTAAAAATAGTAATAGGTATAAACTACCAAGCAGTTGTCTCTTCATGAGGACCTCCTTTATTTTTTAAAGGTACCATTAATGTCTTGATACCTCTTTTGTCTAGCATTTTTTTGTATTTTCGCTCTTGCATATCGCTGATAGGCTCCTCTTTTGGTGTGCTTTTGTTCATCTTTTGTTCTTTGGCTTTCTCTTTTTTGGCCTCTTTATCTTTTTTCTCTTTGGCCTTTTTTTCCTGCTCTTTTTTCTCTTGTTCTTTTTTCTTATCTTCCGCTTTTTTCTGCGCGTCAGACTTCTGTTTTTTCTGATCTTTTTGATCTTGTTTCTTGTTTTGATCACTCTTTTTCTGTTGATCTTTCTTATTTTGATCTTTTTTATTTTTTTGATCTTTCTGTTTCTGATCTTTGTTTTTCTGGTCCTTATTCTTTTGATCTTTACTGTTTTTATCGTTTTTCTTTTGATCTTTATTCTGCTTTTTCTGCTGCTCTTTTTTCTCTTTTTTGAGCAGTTCCAGGTTATACTTGGTATCTTCATCATTTCCAAGTTTCAAAGCCTCTTCATAAGATGCTATCGCCTCATCGATCTTTTTTGAGTTGGCGTAGGCGTTACCGATATTATGGAGTGCTTTGGCTTTGAGCTCAGGCTTTTGAACCCCTTGATATGTTTTAATCGCATCTTCATAGCGCTTCGCCTTATAGTAAGCGTCTCCAAGGTTGAAAAGAACATCATCGTTTTTGTCATCTAAAGATTCATACAGAGATGCCGCCTTGGTATAATTGCCTTCAGCATAAGCTGTTTTAGCATTTTCTATCGTTTTAAAATCTAAAAGCCCTCCAAAAAGCGTTAACTGTAAAAACATAACAATCCCTACTGTTTTAAACATCATTTCTCCTTTTAACAGGAAGTGAATAGAGTGAGAGTAGTAATAACAACAGACCGAGACTCAGAGGGTAATAAAAAAGTTCTCTCACATCTTTAATAGTAGACTCCTCCTCATTCTTCTCACTAAAACGTTGTTTAACTGCTTGCGCTAAGGCATCGATATCATTATTTTTTAGTGAGTATTTCATATAGGCACCCCCACTTTGAAGTGCCAAAGTCTTGATTTTTTCATTAAGTCTCACCACAACGATGTCCCCGTTTTTGTCGGTCAAAGCCCCACTGCTTTCAGGGATCACCCCACCCTTTTGAGTACCGATGTTATAAACAAAGACAACAATATTATGGACCTTAGCATAACTTATTTCTTCAGAAAAGTCCTTTTTATCACCACCATCGGTAAAGAGTACCAGTGCTTTTTTAGGACTCTCTTTCATTAGGTCATTGGTCACTTCCAGGGCATTCATCACAGAAGTTCCTCTGAGTGTTACCGAATCCAGGTTCATATTACTCACCAGATAATCCAAGGTTGCAAAGTCTTCCGTCAAGGGTGAGATCAAAAAAGCCCGAGAGCTAAAACCGATCACTCCGATCTTTGCCTCTTCAAAATCATCACTGAAAGATTTAAACTTCTTTTTAGCCAGAGCCAAACGATTAGGATAGACATCATTTGCAAACATCGAACGTGAAAGGTCAAAAGCAGCGATCACATCGATACTGCTGCTACTGACTTTGATCTCTCCCTCATCAACATAAGGACGGCTTAAAGCTACGATCATCATTGCCGCAGAGAGTAGCAAAAACAGACTTTTAACCTTAAGAGAGATCACCCCCTCACTCAGTTGAAGTTTTTCTAAGACCTCAGCATCGAAATAGGCTTTTATACTCCCCTCTTTTCGAAAGAGCATCAGTGCCATAGGCAACAGCAGCAGCAATAAGAGAAGATATTCAGGTGATTTAAACTGCATTACGTCTCCTTCTCATTAAGATATACAAAAATACCAGGAGTATCGCCCCGCCTAAAGGGTACTGATAATAATAGTGCTTTTTGATAAACTTATTGGCCTTGATCTCACTCTTTTCCAGTTGATCTATCTCATCATAGATCTCCTGGATCCGTTCAGCAGTCCCTGCCATATAGAACTTACCGCCCGTCTCTTTTGCGATCTCACTCAAGACATTTTTGTCGACATCTCTGTCACCACCCACACCGATCACATAGACTTTGATTCCATATTTCTTCGCTGTCTTTATAGCAACATCAAGAGGAACGGTGCCCGTGTTGTCAACACCATCCGTTAGAAGTATGGCAATCTTGTGTTTAGCATGAGAATCTTTAAAAAGTTTTGAACTCATAAAAAGTGCTTCATAGAGTGCGGTACGCTGTTTTCCAGCGATTCCGACATCAATCATCTTCAAAAGTTCACTCACACTTTTTTTGTCATAGGTCAAAGGAATGGCCACATAAGCAAAGTCTGCAAAGATCGTCAGACCCAGCTTATCATGCTCACGCTTTTTCAAAAAATCCAAGACGATCCCTTTGACGATCTCAAATTTGTCATACTGCTCCATCGAGCCACTGGCATCCAAGAGCAGAGAGATCTCATAACCTTTATCATTTTGAACCACAACCTCGTCTTCTTTAATAGGACTTGCAAGTGCTATTATTAAAAGAAGAAACATCAGGGCTTTCACACCCTGAACCAAAAAGCTCTGTTTTTGTGCTACTTTTTTCAACATGGGCAGGTTCGGCATGATCAGTTGCTGTTTTTTGGCTTTACAAAACTTCTCACAGACAATAAACAGCAGCAAAATTAAAAAGACGAAAGGATATTCAAAAACAATATTACCCATGACTCACCTCCTTAATAAAATCCTGCATCTCTTTGAGAAGACCTTTGTCCAGTTCCGGTATCTCTTTTCTGTACTTATAAGGCTCTAAAGCCAAGAGCAGTTTTTGTAATCTCTGATCATCATCTGCTGCATACTGTGCCAGATGAGAAAATTCATAGATGCTCTCTTTTGTATTTTCGATCTTAAGTTTTTTCAGTCGCTCTATGGCCAACTTCTTTTGATTCATAGGCGCTTTTTTAGTGAAATACTTATAGATCAAGAAAGCACCTACAAGCAAAAGGATTATTGCCACACCCAGCACACCTAAAAAGATATAAAATGAGTAGTCTTCTACGGCCACTAGGCCTTTAATATCGCGTAACTGTTCCATCTTAATGCCTGAAAAGATTTGAGAGCTTTACAAAAGGCTCTTCATCTGTATAGATCTTAGTATGTTTGATGCGGTGTTGATCAAAATGCATCATCAAATTTTCATCATGTGCTTCTAGCTCTTTTTGATACGCGTTTAAGATCTTGGGAGAGAGCATAAACTCTTGATGTTGCATCGTATTAGGATCTACCAACTCCATCTCATCCAAAAGTTTTGGTGCCTCTTCAAAACGATCACGTACCATCACCGCAAAAACCTCATGTTTGTTCAACATAGAGAGATCAACATCCCCATAAAAATCGCCTACGATAAAGATGAGTGACTTCTTTTTGATACGCTCATTGACATAGTCTACAAAGGCACTGTAGTCACTCTCGTGTTCGAGAGGGTTCAGACCAAGCGCCTTTTCCAAGGTGATGTTCAAAGCCCCCATCTTTTTAGTCGGCGGCATAAAGAACTCCTCTTTGTCTGAAAAGAAGAGTGTACTCAAGCGATCATCGTTTTTAATACTTGAGTAGGAGAGCAGTGCCAATATCTCCGCCATCAGCTCCTGCTTGAAGCGGCGGGTACCAAAATAGATACTGCCACTCACCATAAAAGCGACGACGATGTTGAGTTCACGCTCCTCATTAAAGAGGTTCACAAAGGGACGCCCTGCTTTGGCCGTTACTTTCCAATTGATCTTGCGGACATCATCTCCGATCTCGTACTCTCTAAGCTCTTTAAAGTCCAAGCCGTTACCAGAGAAAAGGGAGGGAGAACCTCCAACATTTTGACCGAAGATATTGCGCCGTGTCTTGATCAATATCTCTTCGGTTTTATCCAAAAACATCATCACACCTACGGCAGTTTGATGGCTTGGAGGATTCTGTTGACGATCTCATCTTCTGAGATACCAGCAGCCTCTGCCTTATAGTTTAAGATAATACGATGACGCAGCACACCATGTACCACATCAGCAATATCAAGAGGTGTCACAAAGTCATTGCCTCTGATATAGGCGATCGCTTTTGCTGCCTTGTAGAGGTTGATCGATGCACGAGGAGAAGCGCCATAGTCGAGATACTCAGCAATCCCTGACACTCCATACTTCTCAGGCTCACGGGTCGCATAGATCAGTTTGACGATGTAAGCCGTCACCGCGTCATCAATATGCACCCCTTCAACAGCCTCTCGCATCGCTAAGATATCACCAGCGTCAGCCACTTTCTCGATAGCCCCAAAATTACGATTTGCCACACGATTGACGATCTCGATCTCTTCGTCAAAACTGTTGTAGTCAACATTGACCTTCAGCATAAAACGGTCGAGTTGTGCTTCAGGGAGTTGGTAGGCACCCTCTTGTTCAACAGGATTTTGTGTCGCCAGTACTAAAAAAGGTGCTTCGAGTTTAAAGGTGTCTTCAGCAATCGTAATTTGCTTCTCTTGCATCACCTCCAAAAGCGCTGATTGCACCTTGGCAGGTGCACGGTTGATCTCATCTGCAAGCAGTAAGTTGGTAAAGGCAGGACCACGTTTGATCTTAAAGGTCCCCTCCTTCTGATCATACATCTCAGTTCCTACAATATCACTAGGCAAAAGGTCTGGTGTAAACTGCACCCGTTTAAAATCAAGTCCAAGAGCCTTGGCCAAAGCATTTATCGCAGTAGTCTTTGCCAGACCAGGGACACCTTCGACCAGAATATGACCGTCACTTATCAGGCCAATAAGCATAGCATCGATTAAATTTTCTTGGCCAACCATCACTTTTTTGACTTCTTCTTTTATAGCATCTATTTTCTGTTTCAAAATTATTCCTTTTTTAGAATGCCTACGCATCCATCTATATTTCTTATTTTAATCAAGATCTCTGCACAAATATGCACGTCTTGCTCTTAATTCTTAAAATTATAAGTCTTCAATGTTAATCTTCAGTAAACATTTCATAAAATACGTGACCTATAGATTATTTCATAGCGTAGATATAAAATGTACAGGAGTACATGTTGTCCCATCTCATTACCGCTCTCAGCATGAACCTTGTTGTTTCAGAACAGGTAACACCACTTTTTGATTATCAACTTTTGAGTGCAATCTTACTCACTATTGTTGGACTTTTGCTACTCATTTTAAACTACCTTTTCAAACGAAACAAAAAAGAGTTACGGAGACACCAAGAAGAGTTGGCTAACCTTCATGAAGAGACCTTGGAAGCCGAACGCGCTAAAGATACCTTTTTAGCCAATGTAAGCCATGAGACACGAACTCCTATGAACGCTATCATAGGCCTGAGTCATATCATCTTGCAAGGTGATCTGAATAAGACACAAAAAGCCAATGTCTCTAAAATCAAACGCTCGGCCGAACACTTGCTCTCTATCACTAATGACATCTTGGACTTCTCTAAGATCGAAGCAGGAAAATTAGTGATCAGAGAGAGCAGTTTTGAACCTGATGTCTTAATCGCTGATCTTAGTGACATGCTGGGTCTGCAGGCCCATAACAAAAACCTTGAGCTACTTTTTGATATAGACAAAAAACTTCCTACAACCATTATGGGGGACCAACTTCGCATTAGCCAAGTTTTGATCAACCTGCTTAACAATGCTATTAAATTCACAGAAAAAGGAGAGGTCTTACTCAAGGTCTCTGTCCAGTCACAAGAAGAGGACACCTACCATATCTGTTTTGAGGTCAAAGACACGGGTATCGGCCTGACAGAAGAACAGTGCAGCAAACTGTTTCAAGCCTTTGATCAAGCAGACAATAAAATCAGCCGTAAATATGGTGGAACGGGTCTTGGCTTGGCTATTTCCAAAGAGTTGGTAGAGAAGATGGGTGGAAAGCTAGAGGTACAGAGCCGTTACAAAGAGGGAAGCCGTTTCTATTTTACATTGCCTATTGAAGTTCCCCAAAGTACAGAACAGAAGAGTATATCCAGTAATGTCGCCAAGCAGAAAAAAGTCTTGATCTTAGAGCCTAACAAACATAGTGCTCATCTCATTCATAAAACTTTGACAGAGCATGGTGCCATCACTTCGATCATCGCTAATATAGATAAACTCTATCTCTACCTCACTAAAGAGCATTATGATGTTTTGCTCATCGATGAAAGTTACCTATCCAGACTCAAAGATATACCTGAAGTCAAAAAAGAGGTTGACAATATTGTTTTACTAAAATATGAGATGAGTGATTCAAGTGAGGAGAGAGGTCTTGAGCCACAGGCCACAGTTGTCAAACCATTCACCTACAAAACACTTTTAGAGGCCTTTCATGAGATCTACACCTATGAGAAGGCCTCTAAAAAAACTAAAGAACATCTCTACACTTTAGAAGACATCACCGTTTTAAGGGGCAGTAAGATCTTAATGGCAGAAGACAACGAAGGTAACCAGATGGTCATCGAGGGGCTTTTAGAAGGGAGCGGTATCGAGATCACCACAGTAAAAGATGGTCAAAAAGCAGTTGAGGCCATCTTTAACTCAGGCAAAAAGTATGAGCTTATCTTAATGGACATCAACATGCCTGTTATGGATGGCTATGTGGCTACTTCTATCATACGTGAGTACCCTAAGTATGACGAAACCCCTATTATTGCTATTACAGCTAACATCAATGAAAATGATATTGAAAAATGTAAAACCTTGGGAATGCAGTCACATCTTAATAAACCCGTAGACGTCAGCCATTTTTATAAAACCCTCTTGGAATATATAAAACCAAAGGCAGCCAAACAGTATACTGCCGCACCTACCAGCAGTGAACAGACCCCTGCAAAACTCGAAGAGATACCAGGTCTTGACAGCAACGATGGTCTCAGCAGACTTAATGGAAACCTTAAAGGCTACCAGAGTGTTCTCTTTAAGTTTGCAGAGATGTTTGCTGATATCGATACAGTCTTGACACAAGCGATGCATGAAGAAAACCATGAAGAAGGTCGTGCTCAGGCCCACAGTCTTAAAGGACTTGCCGGTAATATCGGTGCTAAAAGGATATACACTCTGGCCAAAGAGCTCGAAGATGCCTTTAAAGAAAAACAGGGTCATTACGCAGAGCGTATTGCTATGATCAAAAAAGAGCTAGCACCACTTATAACTGGTATCAACCAGTTGCAGAAACAAGAGCACGTTCCAGAAGAGAGTTCTAAAACAGAGGTAACTTCTCAACAGATTGTCGAGATCTTAGAGCCTTTGACACTTTATGCAAAAAAGCGTCAGGCACTCGATATCAAAAAATCGTGTCAAGAGATCACCAAATATCAGTGGCCTTCAGAATATCAAAAAGCGATTCATGATATTTTAGCTGCTGCACAATCCTACCAATTCAAAATTATCATTGTTCGTGTTGATGAGATCTTAGCCGCACAAAAAGGAACAAAGTGAGCCCTATAGACTTTTCCAAATCAAAAATATTGATCGTTGATGACAGCCCTGCCAACATTGACATCTTACTTGAACTACTTCGAGACTTTGACGTTCGTGCGGTCTTGGATGGCCAAGATGCCCTCAACGCAGTGTCAGAAGAACTTCCAGACCTCATCTTACTCGATATTACTATGCCGGGTATTGACGGTTTTGAAGTTTGTCGTAGACTTAAAGCAGACAAAAAATCAAAAGATGTTCCTGTTATATTTTTGAGTGCCAGTACTGATGATGAAAGTATTGTCAGAGGTTTTGAACTTGGAGGCATAGACTATATTACCAAACCTTACCTCTCTAAAGAGATAGTGGTACGGGTACGCACCCAACTCAAACTCAAAAGTGCATTAGAGACTGCATACCATCTCAGTAACAGAGATGCCCTGACCAACGTCTCCAACCGTACCCGTTTTTACAATTACGCCCCAAAACTGCTGCAACAAGCTAAAGAACGCAAGATCGCACTCTATCTCGCTGTCATAGATATCGATGCTCTTAAACAGATCAATAGTCAACATGGTCATGTTGTGGGAGACCGCGTGATCCAAAGTTGCGCTAACAGTATTAAACGTATGTTAAAAAATGTAAATTTAGTCACACGCAGTGGTTCTAATGAATTTCTAGTCATTTTCAGTGGTTCTAACCATAATGCCATTGTAGAGCAGTTGGAACGTCTTCGTACCTATTTTGAGCGTTCACAGATCGTACCCGGCAGTGATATACACTTCAGTGTCACCATCGCCTTGAGTCCCCTGCAAGAGACAGATAAACAGATAGATACCCTTATTGCAAGAGCCCATGATAAGATCAAGATCTCTGAGGTCAAAGAAAATATTGTATTAGGATAATCTTCCATAACAAACATACAATTCAGAGGGATTATCACTAAGAGATGCTAACATTAACATCATACGGCTGTTAAAAGGGGAATGTACTATGCACACCACGCTTCACAATCAACATCTCTCACCTAAAAAAGCTCATATTTTAGTGGTAGACGACAATCCAGGTGACATAGACATTTTACTTGAACTTTTACAAGGGTATGACGTTCGTACAGCGACCGATGGAGCAAGTGCCCTGGAGTCTGTTGCTATGGAAAAGCCTGACCTTATCTTACTCGATATCAACATGCCCGATATGGATGGATTCGAAGTCTGTCGCCAGATTAAAGCCAACGAAGATACCCAAGATATCCCTATACTTTTTTTAAGTTCTCGGAATGATGTTGACAATATCGTCAAAGGTTTTGAACTCGGCGGAGCAGATTACGTGACCAAGCCCTACCTTCCCCAAGAGATGATTGCGCGTATTCAAACCCATCTACAACTCAGTGAGACAATCTCTGCCTTAAACAGACTGGTCTATCTAGACCATCTAAGTGGTATTGCCAACCGTAGAAGTTTCTTTACCAAAGCCCCTAAACTTTTTGAAGATGCTACCAAAAAGCATATACCCCTCCATCTTTTTATGATAGATATGGACAACTTTAAACAGATCAATGATACCTATGGACATAGTATTGGTGACAAGGTCATCCAAGGCTTGACAGAGTGTGTTCAAAAAAGTGTTTCCAAGATCGATATATTTGCAAGACTGGGTGGTGATGAGTTTGTATTGGTTCTGACAGGTATAAGTGCGCATCAAGCACATCAACAACTGAAACAACTTATGTTAAACGTCCAGGAAGCTTCACTTTCTACTATCAGTAGTGCCAAGGTAACCATCAGTATTGGAATGGTAAGTAAAAAGGATCAGGACAATAATATAGAAGATCTGTTGATACGCGCTGATGCCAGACTTTATAAATCAAAGATCACTAAAAATACACTTCACTACCAACAGGATCACATTACATGATAATAGATAAAAAGAGCTCGAAAGTCCTCGTCGTTGACGACAATCCTGTCAACATAGACTTTCTGGTCGAACTCCTCAAAGAGTATGATGTTCGAACCGTATTGGATGGGATCAGTGCACTCGAAGCGATAGAAGAGGAGAGGCCAGATGCTATTTTACTTGACATCAGTATGCCTAAAATGAACGGTTTTGAACTCTGTGAAAAGCTGAAGTCATCCAACAAAACAAAAGATATCCCCGTCATATTCCTTACAGCAAACCATGATACTAAGAGTATTGTACATGCCTTTGAAGTAGGCGGTGTTGATTATATATCCAAGCCCTATAACACACAAGAGGTGCTGGTACGACTTCAAACCCATCTTAAACTTAAAAAAGCACTTGAGCTTTTGGCCCATGGCCTTTACTATGATGATCTCACCGGTGTGCCTAACCGAAAAAAGTTTTTTAAAGATTCGCAAAAATGGATCAAACGCGCACAGATGGACATGCCTTTTCATCTACATGTATTGACCGTCGCGCATTTTAATGATTTTAATAAAGAGTATGGATACGAAGTAGGTGACTATATCATCAAAGCCATTGCGATGATCGTTCAAAAAGTCGTTAAAATAGACTATACACTCTCACGGTTTGGTGGTGCAGAATTTTTTCTTGTCTTTCATCATATTTCAGAAGAAGAATCTGACAAATGGGTCGAAGCCATTAAAAATGCCAGTCAAAAAGTGAAATTAAGACAGTACCCAGAACTAAAGTTCACTATCAAGGCAGGTTCTACAACATCTTTAAAAAGTGATGAAACGATAAAAGAGATGATTAAACGTGCCCATAAGGCACAAAAGTAGACCTTACCAAGCGTTTAGTTGGTAAGTAGTTTATACGCCAGGTCTAGTATACAGACCTAACCTGTCACTTAGTTACAGCCACATCCTGTTCCACAGCTCTCATCGTTAGATGCAGCAGCTGCTTGTTTTGGTGCTGCAGCTGTTGAACATGCTGATACACCAGGAGGTGTTGTTGGCTGAACGCTGGCATTGTCTACGCCGCCATCAGCATTGATCTTTTCGATCGTTTCCCAGATAGACTCAGC
>WGDB01000169.1 GCA_015493495.1 Helicobacteraceae bacterium
AGAAAAACCCACTTCAAAACACTAAAAAAGATAGCGGTCTGTTCAGTGATATGTTTTTGTAACATAGGGCCCTTTTTGTGTGATGCTTAAGATCTCTTTATAGAAAGTTTACAAGACCTGACATTAAAATACCCTGCCAAATGATCGCAGTAGTAATACCTGCCGCTATACCTGCTAAAACATCATCAAACATCACACCATAACCCCCTGGTGCCTCTCGGTCGATGCGCCCTATGATAGAAGGTTTTCTAATATCAAAATAGCGAAAGAGTGCAAAACTCAGTAAGATCTGGATCAGCATTCCATTACTGAGAATCAGGAGTTCGTTAATGGGTGTAAAGATACCTGGTGCGATGGAAAGAGCAAACCACATCCCTACCAACTCATCAATTACAATACGACCATCATCATGGGTTTGTGCAGTTTTTTGATACTTTTCTACCGCTTTAACACCTACCAAGGTGATAAAAAGTGCCGCAAGAAAGAGGGTTTGTGGGCCTAAGTATGCCAATATCAAAACGCCAAATGGCAGTGAAACAAGTGTACCAACGGTACCCGGGGCTTTAGGTGCAAGGCCACTATAGCCTACGGTAAGAAAAAACCAGTTCATATCAAAAAGTCCTTTGTGGTCTGGTGTGTCTAGTCTATTTTGTTTTGCAAGATCTACGTCAACGAGGTTGTTTGGTAGAGTCTCATCAACGCTTCGTAAAAATCTTTTTCTGTGTGTTCTTCAAGCAGACCCGTCACCGGCATAATGTCATAATACAATTTTTCAAGATTTTTAAAACGGTCGGGGAAAAGTTCTGACAAAATGATGGCAGCAATCTCTTTACGCATTAAAACGGCAGGGGGTATAAGACCAAGTTTGATCAACTCCAAAATAGAGTCCGAGTGGTATGAGATGTGATGGTGCTGACCATGTGGACAGGTCTTGGTACTGACAAGTGTCTTACACTCATTACAGTAGACATACTCAGAAGCAATATCGATCTCGATGTCAAGTCCGGTGAGTTTGTCTATGATGGACTTGTTAGTGTTTTGCTCATAGTACATACCTACGCCCGCATGGTTTTGGCCAATGGTGAGGCGATTACATCCAAAATTCTTGGCGACAATAGCATCAATGATCACCTCGTTGTAACCGGCAAATATATAGCTGTTCTCCAGAGGAACAAGCAGTACACGGTTGGTGGGTAGAAAATTCTGAACAAAGTAGGTCAGTGTCTTACATCGCAACTCATAACTAAGATCACTGGCATTAAAAGGTTTTAGTAGAAAGATCACAACAAGGTCTGTTTTGTCTAGGGCCTGACGAATCAGTCTCTCATGGGCACGGTGAAGCGGGTTGGCTCCCATCATAATAGCAGTGACATGTTGGGCATTGATGCGTTGTTTGGCCTCTTCGATCTTCTCTCTTCGCTCTAAAATAGAGTGCAGTTTGATCTCGTAGGCACCACTGACTGCCAGTTTACCCAGGCGTGAGTAGGTTGACTTGACACCAGGGTGTTCCAGGTTCTCGGTACCATAGATCTGACGTACGCGTTCTTTAGGATTGATCTCAAAGACCTCTTCAACAATAAGATGTCCTACCTCACTGTTATCACTGATCAAGGTTAGTTTATCGCCAGGTTGGGCTGTTTCTAAGACACTTTGGTTGGTACGACCACTCGGTGCTAAGATAAGGGGAAAGGGAAAGACCTTTTGGTTAAAAGTGCCATGTTGCAAGACCTCTAAGGTCTGCTTTTTGTTCATCAAACTTGTAACAGGGTAGAGTAGACCTGACTTGACGAGGGCAAGGGCAGAGAGTGCCTCTTGGTCAATATAAAGAGTGTTACTTTTTCTTGATGATGCCATATTTTTTTCTTTTCTCCCAGAGACTTTTACGAGAGATACCTAATTTTTTAGAGAGCTCTGTGTCTGGGAATTTGTGTTGATAATTTAACACAATATATTTGACATAGTCTTCGATAGGGAGGATATCACCTTGTTCGAAGACGTTGTTGTCACTTTTTATCTCAATTACTTGATAATCCATCTCTTCATCAATGCTATCCGTACTTGAGACGATGGCTTCACGACCTTCGATAAGTTCAAAAAATGCCTTTTTATCCCCTTTTTTGATTGCTTGGAAGTCATTGGCGTAGATCAGGGTGCTTGCTGAAAGTTTTTCGATCTCACTAAAGGCACTGCTACTTGTTAATGAGACAAAATGCAGTGTTTTGTTATGTATCTCTGCGTAAGCGAAGGCAAAAGCATCCGTATATTTTTGGAAATTACTTGAGATAAAGATAGGCACTTCGATCTCTTCAAGGTTTTCATCAATATTGATACCGTTAAAGACATGCTTGAGGTAGCGTTTGTAGGTTGAGTTCTGACGTTTTAGACGCTCATAGTCTTGAAAGTGTTCTATTTTTCGAATAAGCTCTTCAATCATAAATGGTTTTAAAATATAATCTTTGGCACCGGCACTCAGTGGTTTAGAGACGGTGTCGTTAGAGATGTAAGAGACCATTAAGATCACAACTGCATCCTTGTAAGCTTCAATAACAGGATAGATGTTTTGGTCGTTGATGTTGGTAGAGAGCAAGATGACATCATAAGGGATACGTTTTAAGGCATCTTGTGTAGATGAACTCATGTCACAAGAGTGACCAAGTTCTCCAAGTTTTGCAGAAATGCTCTGTGCAAGATAGATCTCGTTTTCAATAATTAAAATACGCATTTATTTTTGGGTCCAATCATAATAGTTTAATGTTGCGCTGGCCATAACACCAACGCCTTCTTTACGGCCGATAAAGCCTAGTTTCTCAGTCGTCGTTGCTTTGACGTTCATACGTGCAGTCGGGATCTGCAAAAGTGAAGCCAGCGTGCTTCTCATACTCTGCTTGTAGGGACTGAGCCTTGGTGTTTCTGCTGCGATGGTGATGTCAGCATTAAGCACTACAAAACCAAATTGGTGCAGACGAAGTACAGTGGTCTCAAGCAAAGCCTTAGAATCAATGCCTTTGTAACTGTCGTCATTGTCTGGAAAGAGCATTCCAATGTCTCCTAGTCCCGCAGCGCCTAAAAGTGCATCGATGAGTGCATGGATCGCAACATCACCATCGCTATGGGCTTTGAAACCGTAATCAACATCGATCTTTACACCACCAAGCATCATCTCTTTGTTGGCTTCAAATGCATGTACATCAAAACCGTTACCCATCAAAGTAGTTTGTGCCGGGGGCTGAATACATGGGAGTTTTATAAGGTCATATAGATAAGTGATCTTGTGGGCATCTTCTGAACCTTCAACAAAGCGACGGCTGCCGCCATAAGCAACAACAGCAGAACTTTCATCGGTAAACTCTTGTGTAGTCTCTAAGGCTTTTTGCAAGAGATCAGTCTGAGAGAGTTGTGGTGTCTGTATACGTAAGACGGAATCTCTGTCTATTGTCTCTCTCTCATAAACTACAGTATCGTTGATCTTTAGCGTCGGAACAATAACATCAGCGGAAGCTTTTGCTTTGATCAGTGTCTCAATAAGCGTTTTGTCAACACAAGCACGGGCAATATCACTGACAAGTACATAAGGTGTTGTGACATGAACAAGTGCATTTTTAAGTGAGGCTTGACGGCTCTCACCACCGGCAACGATCTTGTAGTCAGAGTAGCCTTGCATGAAAGGGACTTCATCTTTATGCGAAGTTATAATGATGTTACTAAACAACGCAGTAGCATCGAACTGTTGCGCCACAAATTGCCACAACGGTGTGTGATCTACACGCAACCACTGCTTTTTAACAGGCAGTCCGAAGCGGCTAGAGTTGCCCGCGGCTAGTAAGATAAGCGTTATATCAGACAAACATACTCCTACTTCCTTGAAACTGTTACGAAATTATACACTTTCATTGCTTAACTTTTTACTTAAAGTGTCTGTTTTCGTAACTATTTGTAACTTACTTCAGGGTGAAAATAGTCTCTAAAGAGATATACCTTATATAGAGGTGGCCTAGATTATAATGTCAGCGCTAAAACTTAAAGGGTACTTTTCTCTTGAGAAATATTAAGTTGAGTTGAAACTTTTCGGTTGACTTTTAGAGGGGTAAGGCTTTTTTAGTCTTACCTACTATATTACGATTATTATTTGACAGAATAGGCTTATAAAGCCTTGCAGTCGCATGGAGAATATATTATGAGAACAGAGTGGTTAGAAAAACGTAAAAACGATAAAACACCAACACAGATGTATTATGCCAAAGAGGGCATTATTACTGAAGAGATGGAATACATCGCTAAGATAGAGAAGCTAAGTCCAGAGTTGGTGCGTAGCGAAGTGGCACGTGGACGCCTTATTATTCCGGCTAACATCAACCATACTAACCTACAGCCTATGGCTATCGGTATTGCAGCAAGTTGTAAGATAAACGCGAACATCGGTTCATCTGCTATCGCTTCTGATGTTGAAGGTGAGATCGAAAAGATACAAGTGTCTCAACACTATAAAGCGGACACAGCAATGGACCTCTCTACAGGTGGAGATCTTGATGAGATCCGTCGTGGGGTTATTGACAATGCACATATCCCTATTGGTACGGTGCCTATTTACCAGATCATTGCTGATTGTAATGACCGTATTGAGGACCTAAACATCGAAGTTATGCTTGAAGTTCTTGAGCGTCAAGCGAAGCAGGGCGTTAGTTACTTTACGATTCACGCTGGTTTCTTGTTAGAGACGATGCCTAAAGTGGCAAAACGTAAGATGGGTATTGTAAGTCGTGGTGGTTCATTGATGGCAGCATGGATGATGCACTACCATAAAGAGAATCCATTTTATACAGCTTATGATGAGATCTTAGAAATCTGTGCGAAGTATGATGTCTCTCTTTCACTAGGTGACTCTCTACGTCCAGGTTGTTTAGCAGATGCGTCTGATGATGCACAGCTAGGTGAGTTAAAAGTACTTGGTGAATTGACACTTCGTGCTTGGGAGAAGAATGTTCAGGTGATGATCGAAGGTCCAGGTCATGTGCCTTTGAACCAGATCGAACGTAACATGAAGATACAGCGTGAGCTTTGTCATGAGGCACCTTTTTACATCCTGGGGCCATTAGTTACAGACATCGCTGCCGGATATGACCATATCTCTTCTGCTATCGGTGCGGCTATCGGTGGATGGCACGGTGCGAGTATGTTATGTTACGTCACACCTAAAGAGCACTTGGGTCTTCCAAATGCTGATGATGTTCGTGAAGGTATCATCGCTTATAAGATTGCAGCACATGCTGCTGACATCGCTCGTGGCCGTGAAGGTGCGCGTGATGTTGATGATGCAATGAGTGATGCACGTTACACCTTTGACTGGGAAAAGCAGTTTGAGCTTTCACTAGACTCTGAACGTGCACGTGAGTACCATGATGAGACACTTCCTCAAGATGTATTTAAAGAGGCAGAGTTCTGTTCTATGTGTGGACCGAAATTCTGTTCATATAAGATCTCTCAAGACATCATGGACAACCCTGAAGCAATTCAGAAAATTGCTGATGAAGCAAAAGAGATGAATTTCTCAGCATAATCTCTTGTCTCGTCTCATGTTAGGTGGACGAGACACTCTAACATGTTACAAAAAGTAAAATTCACCTTAAAAACATTGCATAATTCATATAAGACAATAATTGTCTTAATTAATTTCGCTAAAGTTCTATCAGCGCAACGGGTCTTGACTAATACCCATAAAATTTATAATAGGAAATATATATGACTGTAGAAAATGTACAATCAGCGTTATCAACGGTAATCTATCCAGGTTTCTCGAAAGATATCGTGACATTCGGTTTTGTAAAAGATATTCAAGTAGATGGTACAAACGTTAGTTTTACTGTAGACATCACCTCAAGTGCTGCAGAAGTAGCACACCAGATCACTGTTGAGTCTGAAGAAGCACTAAAGCGTGCAGGCGCAACAAATGTTACTGTTAATGTAGCAGCACCAAAAATGCCTCGTGAGAGCTCTTCTAAGGGTAAAAACATCGCACCGCAGGTCAAAAACTTTATTATGATCAGTTCAGGTAAGGGTGGGGTTGGTAAATCGACCTCTTCTGTTAACTTGGCGATTGCACTTGCAATGCAAGGTAAAAAAGTAGGTCTGTTAGATGCTGACATCTATGGACCAAATATCCCTCGTATGATGGGTTTAGAAGGTACTAAGCCAGAAGTTAATGGTAACAAAGTACTTCCACTTAAAGCGTATGGTATCGAGATGATGTCTATGGGTTCATTGATGGAAGATGGTCAGTCACTGATCTGGCGTGGTGCTATGATCATGAAGGCGATCGAACAGTTCTTACGTGACATTCTATGGTCTGAGTTAGACTGTTTGGTTATCGATATGCCACCGGGAACAGGTGACGCTCAGTTAACACTTGCTCAGTCAGTTCCTGTAACTGCTGGTGTTACGGTCACAACACCACAGATGGTCTCTCTTGATGACTCACGTCGTTCATTAGATATGTTTAAAAAATTGAACATTCCTATTGCCGGTATCATTGAAAACATGTCAGGTTTTATTGCTCCGGACACAGGTGTTGAGTATGACATCTTTGGCAAGGGCACAACACAGCCTATGGCAGATGAGTTCGATACTAAGATCATTGCAGAAATTCCTATCGAGCCAGCAGTTCGTACAGGTGGAGACGAAGGTAAGCCAGTGACTTACTTCGCACCAGAGTCTGAGACGGCGAAACGCTTTATGCAAGCGGCTGAGTCTATCTGGGAAACGATCGAAAAGATCAATGCTGATGGCGGCGTAGACAATGCCAGCGTTCAGCCAACAACACCTCCTGGTGTATCAGCATGTTCAACAGCTGCAGCACCAAAACAAGCAGCTGCTGCATCTAACGATGAGAGCT
>WGDB01000170.1 GCA_015493495.1 Helicobacteraceae bacterium
GCTCTGACCTTGATCGATCCATTTTTGGCGGATGGCACCGGCTTTGATCAAGATGCGTTGGTCGAGATCATAGGCAGGTGTATAAAATGCCCAGGTGTCAGGACTCAACTTAGGTACAACGACAGGGATGAGACCACTAAGGTTCTCTTCATACCATTTACGTTTATACACAGGCTCTATGGCCTGTGTAGTACCTGTTAAGATAGAGATAGAAGACGTTGGTGCAACAGCCATAAGGTAACCGTTACGCATACCGTTCTTTTTAATGGTCTCTCTTAACTCATCCCACTCATAGGTCGAAGCAAACAGACCACCACGATCAACAAGGTTACGCACTTCTGCGTTTGCATGATCCATTGGTAAAATACCACGACTCCATTTAGAACCTTCAAATTCAGGATAAGCACCCTTTTCGACCGCTAATTCGGATGAAGCTTTGATGGCGTTATAACTAACAGACTCCATCACTTCATCGATTTTGTCGAAGTGTTCCTGAGAACCCCAAGAGATTCCGGCTTCTGCTAACATCTGTGCTTCACCCATAACACCAAGTCCTACCGAACGTGAGCGTAAGTTAGTGCGTTTTACTTTTTCAAGCGGATAGAAGTTCAGATCAATAACATTGTCAAGCGCACGCATGGCTGTAGGAACGATACGCTCGATATCCTCTTTAGTGTTGATACGCGAGAGGTTGACTGAGGCGAGGTTACAGACTGCAGTTGCGCCATCGATCTTCTCTTTTTCGACGATGAAGACCTGTTGGCCACCGATGCTGTCAAGTGCTGTTACCTTGTTAGCCGGTTTTTCGATCCCACTGTCTACCTTGACCAGCTCATCCTCTTCGTATGTAAGGAATTGTCCATCTTCAAACTTGAGTTTTATGAGGTAGTGGTTAGGGCTGGTGTTCTGAAAGATCTCTGTACAGAGGTTGGAGCTGCGAATGATCCCGAAGTGATCATTAGGGTTAGCTCTGTTAGCGTTGTCTTTAAAACAGAGGAATGGACTTCCAGACTCGAAGTAAGAAGTCAGGATCTTACGCCACAGGTCTTTAGCTTTAATGGTCTCTTTTAAGATGTTTTCATTGTTTTCAAACTCCACATACTTCTTTTCGAATGCTTCTCCATAGAGGTTGGCCAATTCACGAACCTGATAAGGATCGAAAAGTGTCCAGATAGCATCTTCTTGTACCCGTTGCATAAAGAGATCGCTGATCCATAATGATGGGAAAAGATCATGGGCACGACGGCGCTCTTCACCAGAGTTCTTTTTAAGATCAAGGAAGTCGTTGATATCGATATGCCAAGGTTCCAAGTATACAGCGATAGCGCCTTTACGAGTACCAAGTTGGTCAACTGCAATAGCCACATCATTGGTGATCTTTAAAAATGGTACGGTACCACCGGCAGCATTTTTATGACCATCGATAAATGAGCCGATAGAACGAACCTGTGTCCAATCCCAACCAATACCACCACCAAACTTGGAAAGCAGTGCCATCTCTTTATAAGTATCAAAAATACCTTCGATGTTATCAGGAGTCGAACCGATATAACATGAACTCAACTGGTGACGTGGTGTGCGCGCATTTGAGAGTGTTGGTGTGGCTAACATCACTTCAAATTGAGAGATCATGTTGTAAAATTTAATAGCCCACTCTTCTCTGTTCACTTCGTTTTGTGCCAAGAACATCGCGATGCCCATAAACATGTGCTGTGGAAGTTCTATGGCATTAGTGTGAGCATCTTTAATCAGGTAACGGTCATAAAGTGTTTTAATCCCAAGATAGTTAAAAAGCATGTCTCGTTCAGGTACGATGTGCTTGTCTAACTTCTCCAGGTCATACATATCACGTAACCCAAGTAATATACGTCCCTCTTTTTCTCCACGATCAAAGTACTTTTCTAAAGAGCTGTAGCCTGTAAAACCATTGACTTGGTGATAAAGGTCAAACAAAAAGAGACGTGATGCGACAAAAGTCCAGTTAGGGGCATCGATATCTATCTTGTCGACTGCTGTTTTGATTAGTGTCTCTTGAATCGCTTGTGATGTTATCCCATCACGAAAGTGAAGTTGTGCATCTACTTCAAGTTCACTCTGACTAACGCCAGCAAGACCTTTAACTGCAGCAGCAGTGTATTTCTGTATTTTAGAGATGTCGAGTGTCTCACGTCGACCATTTCGTTTTAAAACCGTTATCATGTTGCTCCTTGGATCTATTTATTTTCTATGGACTAGCTGTTATTTAAAAACACGTTTGAAGATAGCATCTACATTTTTAGTGTAATAATCATAGTTAAAACATTCACGAATAGCTTCTTCGCTTAGACTGTTGCGTAACTCTTCATCAGCCAAAAGGTGATTTAAGTAGAGGCTTTCTCCTGCTTCGTTAGTAGTAGGTTTGCCCTGCTGGATCTCTTCCCACACTTTCATAGCATTACGCTGAACAATACGATAAGCATCCTCACGACTAACACCCTGAAGTGGCAGTTCAAGTAGAACACGTTGTGAGAAGACCAAACCACCTGTTAGGTTCAAATTTCTCATCATGTTCTCTGGAAACACTGTTAGGTTAGCAATAACGTTATTCATACGGTGAAGCATAAAGTCCATGGTAATGAAAGCATCTGGTAACCAGAAGCGCTCGTTTGATGAGTGAGAGATGTCACGTTCGTGCCATAGTGCAACGTTTTCCATTGCTGGGTTGGCATAGGCTCTAA
>WGDB01000171.1 GCA_015493495.1 Helicobacteraceae bacterium
CTACTTGTGTCACTCTAATGGATACGTTAGCCCATGAATTAGGGCTTTTTACCCCTCTCTCTTTTCTACAAGTATTGATAATATTACAATAAAAACATGTTACAATGCAAACTCATATAAACTCATATAAACTCATATAAACTCATATAAAGGCGATGAAAATGAAACACCTACTAACTGCAGGCTTACTCCTCTTAGGCTTGGCTCAAAGTGCGCAAGCTGAAAAAAGCATGGAACAACTGGCTCAGGAAATGTCCAATCCTCTTGCACAGATTTGGAATCTTTCGTTTCAAAACAATTACACCAAGATAAAAGCCTCTGAAAGTATAGGTGCTGTCACAGCTCATGGTGAAGATTACATCAATACAACGCTTTTTCAACCTGTACTTCCTATCCCTCTTGACAACGGTATGACTGCCTTTGCACGACCTGTTATAACGTACATAAATGCACCTACAACAGTGGCTTTAAAACCCAACAACCCAACAGATATTACTGCTTTTGGTGAAGATAGAGAAGCCAAGTTCGGTGACTTGATCTTGCCTATGGGTGTGGGTGTTGTTAAAGTAAAGGGTTGGTCTTATGGAGGAGGTTTAACTTTTATCTTCCCAACCTCACAACATGAAGTGGCTGCTTCTCACGAATACCAAGTTGGTCCGACGGCACTGGCTCTTTATGCCAACGACAGCTGGACTGTTGGTACGCACATACAACATTGGTGGGGTGTAGCAGGGGACAGTAAGTTTGATGACACACAAAAAAGTGCAAATCACACAGATATGCAGTACTTCATCATCTACAACCTACCACATGCATGGCAACTTCGCGCTTCTCCACACATCACAGTGAACTGGAATGCACCTACTGATAACAAGCTATCACTTCCTCTTGCCTTTGGTGTTGGTAAAATGATAAAAATTGGGCCTATGCCGGTACAACTCATGGCAGAGTACCAACAAGATGTCATCATTCCAGAGTATGTTGAGTCTGAAAAAACGCTTATGGTTCAAGCTAACTTCATCATTAAAAATCCGTTTGGAGAGTTGTAAGATGTTTTCTAAATTCAGCTTATTTGTCAGCCTCTTTTTTGCTGTTCAAGCCATAGCTTCTCAAACGCTTTATTATGGTGGTGACATCTTGACTATGGACGGTGATAAGCCTTCTTATGTCGAAGCAGTCATTGTGAAAGATGACAAGATCATTTTTGCCGGTAAAAAAGCAGAAGCACTTAAACAGAGTGGAGGTAAAACAGCGAAGGTTGACCTTAAGGGTAAGACTATGATGCCTGGTTTTGTTGAGCCTCATGTTCACCCTTCTATCGCCGCTATCTTACTTGGCGGTGACATTGTCGCGCCTCATGACTGGGATGTTCCTGACGGTCTTAAAAAAGGGGTGGAAGGTCATGATGCATATCTGGCACGTCTTCAAGAGAGCATCGACAAAAACGGTAAAGAGGGAAAGGTCCTTTTTATCTGGGGTTATCACCAACTTTGGCATGGCAAATTAAGCCGTGAGATCTTAAACAAACTTGCTCCTAAAAAACCTGTTGCCATCATCCACCGCTCTTTTCATGAGGTCTTTTTAAATGATGCTGCCATCAAACTCATGGGTGTGAAAGAGGAAGACTACAGAGGACACCCACAAGTGGAGTGGGATCTTGGACACTTCTTTGAGGGGGGATGGTTGGCACTTGTGCCTCGCATCGCACCCTATCTTCTTGACCCTGACAACTATAAAAAAGGGCTCAGAGACATGAGTACGCTCATTACCAAAAATGGTGTGACGACTGTCGCAGAACAGGGCTTCCCCGAGTCTAACTTCAAGATGGAATACACCATGCTAAAAGCAGAGATGGACAAGAACCCACCGTATGATGTCTATAATGTTCTCAACGGAACGCAACTCTATAATGCCAATGGCAACTCTAATGAAAATGCGTACAAGTGGATGGAAGCCGCATCGCAATATGACACCCAGAACATCTTTATGCTGCCTAAAGAGGTGAAACTCTATGCGGATGGTGCCATCTACTCGTTGGCAATGCAGATGAAAGAGGATTACAGTGATGGTTTTAAGGGGCAGTGGATGACACCGCTCAAACTTTTTGAAGCGCAGATGAACTACTACTGGGACAAGGGTTACAAGATCCATATTCATGCCAATGGTGACTTGGGTATCCAACGCTGTGTCGACATCACCCGCAAGATGATGAAACGAAACCCTCGCAAAGACCATCAACTCACGCTTCATCATGTGGGCTACTTCACTGCTGCTCAGGCCGATGAGATGCAGGAATTGGGTATAGAAGCTTCCGTAAATCCTTACTACCTTTGGGCCTTGACAGACAAATACTCACAGTATGGTCTGGGTAAAAAGAGAGCCGAGAACATGGTGCCGATGAAGCTGCTTGCTGACAGAAAGATTCCTTTCTCTCTTCACTCAGACTTTGGTATGGCACCATTGGAGCCATTAACGCTTGTATGGACTGCGGTCAATCGTATGACCAGTGGTGGCCATTTTGTCTCTCAGGATCAACGTATAGATGCCTATACAGCTTTGAAAGGCATTACTATCAACGCTGCAAGAACACTTAGTCTTGAGAAAAGTATAGGCTCTATTAAAGCAGGAAAACGGGCGAACTTCACACTGCTTGCAGAGAACCCTCTCAAGGTAAGAGCGATGCACATCAAAGATATTAAAGTCTTGGGTGTCGTATATAACGGAGAACAAAAGTTATTGAAAACAACGCAGAAGTAGTTAAAGACTTCTGCAAATATAATTAAGGATTGACCATGTTACATATGAAAAAAAGAGTATTGAGTTTAGTCGCTATAGCAGCGCTCTCTGTTGGATTTACCTCTGCAGATGCCTGTACCGGTATTACGTTAACAGCTAAAGATGGAGCTGTTGTGCATGCGCGTACTTTAGAATTTGCAGTAGATCTAGGCTCAAATGTTTTGGTCGTTCCCCGTGGGTATCAACGCCAGGGAACCACGCCGGATGGCAAAAATGGAAAGAAATGGACATCTAAGTATGCATCCATTGGTGCAAATGGTGCCGGTGTCCCTTGGATCTTTGATGGTTTCAACGAAAAAGGCCTCTCTATGGGACTTTTTTACCATCCAACCACAGCAGAGTATATGCCTTACAAAAAAAGTGATGCAGAAAATACGCTTTCGGTTTGGGAGTTAGGTTCATACATACTTGAAAATTTTGCAACGACAGCAGAGGTAAAAAAGAACATCCAAAACATTGTTGTGCCTGCAACTGTTTTTGAAGCATGGGGATTTTCGCCACCAGTGCACTTTATAGTGACAGATGCAAGTGGTAAAAGCATTGTTATAGAGTACCTAAAAGGAAAGTTGACTGTCTTTGACAACCCACTGGGTGTCTTGACGAACTCCCCTTCGTTCGACTGGCATATGACGAACCTGAGAAACTATCCGAACCTGGGTGCTACACAACCTAAGACAAGAAGTGTCGGTGGTGTCGAGCTAAAACCTTTTGGTATGGGTGCCGGTATGGTCGGACTTCCGGGTGACTTTACCCCGCCATCACGTTTTGTACGTGCGGTCGCTTTTTCAACATCGATCCTTCCATCAGCCGATGGCAGAGAGAGTGTTATCCAGGCCTTTCACATCCTTAACAACTTTGACATCCCAAAGGGTTCAGCAAGAGAACCACATAAAGACAAGCATGGAAATATCATAGCCGACTTCACGACTTGGACAAGTGCAAGTGATCTCAAGGCTAAAAGGTTTTATTTCCGTACTTATAATAACTCGCAGATAAGAATGGTAGATTTGAATAAAATGAATCTAAATGCTGAGAAAATAGTGACCATTCCAATGGCTAGTGAAGAAGTTATAAAAGAGTTGAGACCATAGTGATATCTTTAGTCTATACTACATAAAGAGATTTTGTTGACAAAAAAAAATAACATATTTCAGTTCTATTCTAAAGTTATTGTCTCGTCCATTTCTGAGTTTTTTGCGCATTCGCTCTTGACTCATGCAGCGGCCATCTCTTACTATACTGTTTTCTCATTACCTTCCATATTGCTTATCATCCTTTGGGGTGCGGCCAAGTTTTACAAAGAGTCGGTGCTTTACGAGACGGTCTTTACCCGTCTGACTTCAGCTATGGGAGAACAGGTAGCGCACCAAGTGATGTCCACACTACAGAAGTTGAGTTTAAAAGAGCCTACGATGTTAATGACCTTAATAGGTGTAGGGATGTTGCTCTTTTTAGGTACAACGGTGTTTGATGCTATGCGTACCGCACTTAATGAGATAGGGAATGTTCAAGCGCCTGAATCTATAAGAGGCAGCATATGGAGGGCGATTCGTATTCGTGTCAGAGCTTTGGCCATTTTACTGACCATCTCATTTTTTCTTCTTGTCTTTATGGTGTTTAACTTTGTACTTGCATCATTTTCAGACACCTTGACAGAACTGTTTGGAAGCTACTCTACATTAGTATTGTCTCTCGACGCCTTTATATTTGACTTCGCTGCGACGACACTGCTGTTTGCACTTTACTTTCGCTACCTTCCTGATGGTCGTCTGGATTGGTCAGATGTCTTTGTTGGAGGTTTACTTACGGCGACACTCTTTGTGTTTGGCAAGAGTCTTATAGGGCTTTTTATTAGTGAAAACAGTGTTGTTGACCTTTATGATGCAGCAGGGAGTCTTTTGGTTTTGATGTTATGGGTCTATTATGCTTCGGCTCTTTTTCTTTTTGGAGCAACTTTTACCTATGAACGTGTTAAACTTAAACGATTACAAAAAAGAGAAGAGGGTGAGATACTATGAACCATAAAAGCACCAGTGCTTGGCCGATTAACCAACTTTTGATGTTTTGGAGTTTTATCTCTATCATTGTTGTCATTTTAAAATACGCCTCTGATCTGGTCGTACCTTTTTTAATTTCCATCGCCTTGTCTATAGTGTTGGTACCTCTTTTAAAATTCTTTACTGACAAACGGATTCCAAAGGCGTTGGCACTGCTTATTATTATAATCGCAGTCTTGGTGCCAACAGTGGTTCTCAGTGGTTATATAGGAGTAGAAGTCAAAGAGTTTGTTCAAAATTTTCATGAGACACAAGAGCAGTTTCATGCCAGTACAGAACGGTTTGTTACTTTTGCCAACTCTATGGGTATGCCATTAACTCAAAATGATATACAAAGTATGATCGATAAAAGTAATTTTACTGAGATCATCAAAGATTTAGCGTCACAGGCCAGTACACAATTTTCGAATGTTTTTCTCATCTTTTTTTCAGTCGCTTTTATGTTGATGGAGTCCGAATTCCTTTATAACAAAATGATAAAGATCAACAAACTTTATGGTGGTAGTATGGATGATATTATGACTATTATCCAAAAAATCAAGTCCTATTTTCTACTCAAGGTCAAGACCAGTCTTTTGACAGGAGTATGGATCTATGCAGTGTTATGGTACTACGATGTTGACTATGCTTATCTTTGGGCTGTTCTGACATTTTTTTTAAACTTTATCCCTGTTGTAGGTTCTATTATTGCGGCAGTTCCTCCCATAGTGATGACGTTTATTGATCAAAATGTCATGACTGCATTTTGGATCACACTCTGGTACTTGGTTGTAAACACGGTTATTGGTAATATACTTGAACCTCGTATTATGGGTAGAGGTCTGGGTATGTCTGCGTTGATGATCTTTCTCTCTATGACCTTTTGGGGATGGGTATTTGGTCCAACAGGGATGATCCTTTCAGCACCACTCACTATGATCATTCAGTTTATATTTACACAATACACCGAGACCAAATGGATTGCTTTGATGTTAAGTGATTATGAAATAGAGAGATCTGTCTCTAAAGAAAAAAAGTAATCCATGCTATTTCTTAATACGTATCAAGTGGGCATTGTACTTGAGATGCTAGAATTCTTAAAATTATAATTATTAAAAGGATTGATTATGGCTGTAACGGAAGAAGATGTTTACAAGGCGATCAGTACTGTTATCGACCCTGAAGTAGGGTTCAATCTGGTAGAAATGGGGCTGATCTATGATGTGACGGTGTTGAAAAACGGTCATGTCTCGGTCAAGATGACCCTTTCGACGAGAGGCTGTCCTCTTCATCAGATGATGATACAGTGGGTACAGGAGGCAGTCGTTCGAGAGACTGAGAGTGATTTTTGTGCGGTTGAGATCGTTTGGGAGCCAGAGTGGAATATCTCTATGGCTGGTGATAGTGTAAAAGAGGCCTTGGCTAAAACAGGTATTGGTGGCAACTAGGCTTGGTACTGCTGTATAAACGCCTCAAGTTCCTGAGCTGGAATAGGTTTTGAATAGTAGTAGCCCTGAAAACAGCTGCATCCGTTTTCAATGAGAAAACGCTGCTGCTCTTCTGTCTCTACACCCTCTGCGATCACCTTGAGTTTGAGATTATTCGCAAGGGTGATGACTGTTTTTGCAATAGCAACATCGTCACTGTCATGTGGAAGGTTGTCTACAAAAGATTTGTCGATCTTCAACTTGTCAATAGGAAGATGTTTCAAGTAGGCAAGCGATGAGTAGCCTGTACCAAAATCATCTATCGCGATCTCTATACCAAGTTCACTTAATTTTTTCAGTACATGGACCGCGACCTCCGGTTTTTGCATTAACTGACCCTCCGTCACCTCAAACTCAATCCATTCCGGCTTACAATTATGGGTCTGCAGTACTTCCTGTATAAAGGTAAAGCTGTGGAGATTCTCAAGCTGTTTGACCGCAAGATTGAGGGCTAATACACCGGGTTTTTTCCCCTCTTTGTACCACTGTACATGCTGTTTGATCGCTGTTTTTATAACCCAATGGTTAAGTGGAACGATGAGGTTGAGGACCTCTGCCATAGGTATGAAGTCATTGGGCATGATAAGTCCCTTGGTCGGATGCTGCCAACGTACCAGTGCCTCCATACCTAAAAAGGTGTTGTCGGTGGCATTGATCTGGGGTTGATAGTAGACTATAAGTTCATCATTTTCTATGGCTTTTTGAAGTTCATGTTCCATACCGATACGTTCAAGCGCGCTTTGTGTTAGGGAATGGTCGTAAAAACTATAGGTATGTCCACCATCAGATTTTGCTTTGAACATGGCAGCATCTGCATTTTTAAGCAAAGTGTCGCTGTCAAGACCATCATTTGGATAGAGTGCAACCCCGACACTCATCCTTGGATAGATGAGTTTTTCTTCGATGATGATGGGTTCATTGATGATGTTAAGCCCTTTTTCGATGATGTTGGATATGACATTGATATCTTTGATATCATCAAGTAAAATAACAAAGGTGTCTCCGCTAAGACGGGCAAAGGTATCGCTTACTCTGATCTTGTTTTTCATGATAGTGGCAATTTTAATGAGGTACTCGTCACCGGCAGTGTGACCCAAGGCATCATTAAGTGATTTAAAGTCGTCCAGGTCAATAAAAAGTACGGCGATCTTTGTTCTGTTTTGTTCTGAGCGTATGATCATCTGCTCCAGCTGTTCGATCAGAAGTTGTCGGTTGGGAAGACCGGTCAGGTCATCATAATTACTTTTGAAGTGGACGAGACTGTTTTGCTGCTGCAGTTGAAGTTCCAGCCCTTTTTTGTCTGTGATGTCAAGAGTCGCACCTATGATGGAAAGGGGTCTACCTGTTCTGTCAAGGGTTGGCATACCCTGCATAAAGAGGTATCGTGTCTCGTTTGCTCTTTTGTAGCGTAAAGAGGTACTTTCAGTGTTTACATCTGCATTAAGAAGATTATACAGCCCTTGTTTTAAGATGGAACGGTCGTGTGGATGAACTTTTCTCAGCATAGAAGAGAAGGTGATCTCCTCATCAGCGGCTACACCAAGGATATGGTGCATCTCAGCAGAGGCGGTAAGTTTCCTGTTTCTAAGATCGAACTCCCAGGTTCCCATGTTAATGAGTTGGTTGATCGCATGGAGTTGCTGCTTTTTACGCAGTAACTCTGTCTGAAGTTCAAAACGTTCTGTAATATTGGAGATACTCCAGAGTATTACCTGGTCTTCGTCAATGACCTCTCCAGTCACATGGCCCCAAAAGAGGGAGTTGTCCTTACGCTTGAACTGATAGTCAAGATTAATAGCCTTTGTGTTCATGACGTTGTTAAAGGCCAAATTTACAAAGGTCTTGAAAGACTCTTCTGATATGTGAAATATCTCAGCCGACTGTCCTGTCAGTTCTTGTTCTTTATAGCCAAAAAGAGTACAGAGTTGTTGATTAACGAGAAGATTTCTGCGTTGATGATCGGTGATCAACAGACCAAGATATGTACTGTTGAAGAGCTTTGATGACCATTTCGTCTGCTGTGATTGCGTAGTACTCATATCTCTCTTTTTTGCCGTTGCTAAACCAAGAGGGCAAAGGCTTCGTTCTAGATAAGAAGATTATACTTTTTTAAGATTAAAGTAGTTTTATTTCAAGGGGATTTATGCAACAGAAATAGGTCTGTTGCTAGATATAAGAGGTGTTTATGTCTCTTTGTAGTCAAGATGGCCAGCTACTGCTTCTTTGGCATGAATGAGATTTTCTATCTGAGTCTTAACTTTATCGTAGCGAAACTGCTCTTTAAAACCTTGGATACGACCACCCGCAGCATTGGGGTGTCCACCACCTCCGGCCCACTCTTTAGAGATCATTGCCACATTGACCTTGTTATTGGCACGTAGACTCATTGTTCCTCTAGTAGAGACATCGACGATAAAGTCATATTCAGGGTAGGTCACTAAGAAGCCGTTACCCACAATAGAGGTATTTCCTACGCCATAAGACAAAAAGCCCTTATATCCCTTATAGTAGATGGTCATAGTTTTCATCTTGGAACCTAGAAGTTTTACAATGAACTTGGTGGCAAGGTTGTCTAGGGTGTCATCTTCATTTTCACGGAAAAAGTTCTTTTTGAGAGCATGGATCTTTTCATCCAAGACGATATTGGCGCGTTCTTCATGTACCATTTGAGCGGCTTCTTTAAGTAATGCGACCTTGTATTTACGGTCATCGTCTCCAAAAACGATGCGGTTAAGCTCTCGTGTCTCAGTGACTAGGCGCATACAGACCTTGCCATACTCAAAGTCCTCTATCTGGTCTTGGTGCCAGAGATCTACCGCATTTACTACATCAACATACTTCGCCATCCATTCAGGTTGATCAAGTTCAAAATGTTCCTGAGCATATTCATAAACAAGTTTGGTCGCACATTTTGTGGTATCTAAAAAATACCAAGAATATTTGTCTGCAGACTCCTGGCCACTACCATGATGATCACGTAAGATAATGGTGATCTGCTTACCTTTTTCATTAAGACGATCGACTTCACGGTTGAGCCATTTGGCTTCGTCAGCTGTCAAGTTAAGATCGGTTATAAAGATAAGAGCAGGCGCATTACTGATTTTTAATGCTTCTAATATCTCGTTAAGCCGTTCAACGACTTCAGCCCCATAATTTGCATTATATGAAAATATTTTATAAGGAGTGTATTCCATAATAAGTTGACAAGAATAGCCATCAAGATCGATGTGTGAAAGGTGATAGATAGTAGGTTTCAATAGTTTCCTTTGGGTAAGAAGTGGAGACGTGTCTCTACTTTTCCATGATGTCAGCAAGTGTAAGTTCTTCTAAAAAATGGTCGATTTTACCTTGCAAGTTATTTAAAAAAGGCCAGATCGAACAGGCAGAAGCTTTTTCTGAAGGACATTTGCTCTCACTGGAAGCACAATCAAATACAGCAGGGGACTTACCTTCTGCAGCGCACATAATGGCGTGGACAGAGATCTCTTTAGAATCTTGTGCAAGAGCAAAACCGCCATGGGCACCTTTATAGGAGTTTAATATACCTTTACGGGCCATAGATTGTAATATTTTGGCAAGAAAGCTTTTAGAGATGTCAAGATCACGAGAGAGTGTTTCAGCATCCATAGGCTTATCTGCTTTAGCAAGAACGATTAGAGAAAGAAGAGCGTATTCGCTCGCACGTGTCATTAACATAGTTGACGATCCTCATAATATAAAAGTTGGGTATTATAACACAGTGAACTTGTATAAAAGACAAAGATTGTCTGATTAAAATTCTGTTCAGGTTGTCATCGGAATTTCCTTAATGTGTTCTTTCAGAAACATTCAGCTATAATTCGCGCTCAACATTCAACACCTTATGGCAAGAGTGAAATTTATATACCCTTATGGAGGCTATTATGGCTTTAACTGTGGCGAAAAAACAAGAAATTGTAAGTCAATTTGGAACTAACGAAACTGATACTGGTTCAACACCTGTTCAAATCGCATTGATAAGTGCACGTATTGTGGAGCTTACTGAGCACCTTAAATCATTCAAAAAAGATCACGCCTCACGTCTTGGTCTTCTTAAGCTTGTTGGTCAGCGTCGTCGTTTGATGCGTTACCTTAAGCGTACAGACAGAGAGTCTTACATGAAAACAATTGAAGCACTTTCAATTCGCGACAACATCTAATTCTACTTACAACGCATTTTGCGTTGTAATCTTACCTATTCTTATCCCTTAAAATACTTCTTTATTTACTTTATTAATTTTAATTCCACTTTTATTTTACTTAAAATAGTTTCTAAATATATTTTATGATAATCTATAAGAGCCATTCACTTAAACCCCTATTTTAGGACTATTGTGAAGATTTATAATAAATAATGGATAGATATGATTTATAAAGTATTATTGTTATTACTTATTTTTGTTTTTGAACTTTCCGCTTCTGAAAAAAGTAAAAAAAATGAGAATTACATTACCTTGGAGCATAAAGTAGCCTGTGCTGCGACTGAAAAAGATGCTATTTTAAAAGTAGACGAGGTCTTAAAAAAAGTTACTGGGATCAATTCAAAACATCTTTACTCTAAAAACCTCTATATTAGACATAGAAAAAACAGTAAGGGTATGGCTTGTGTAGAAGGTGTTGTAACGCAAGAAGGTTTTGACCTCTATGTTGCTGAACTTGCAGAGCAGTATGAGTTTATTATGGGAGAGATCGAAGATCTTGATGATGGTATCAGTTATACTAAAAAAAGTAGCGAGGTCGCAGCACTATACAAAGAGGTCCAGATCTTTAATAAAAAACTGGCGACGGCTAAGAAGATGGCACCAGTCTCTATAGAAAAGATAGATGAAAGTGAAGTGTCTTTAAGTAAAATGATTAATGCCATACCTGTGGTGAGATTTCATGTTAAAGGATGCAGGGGTAAGTATGTAACAGGATGTAAACTGGTCTATATCTCCTCCTTTAAAGATGACTCATCAAAGATCAAATATCAATGGGATTTTGGTGATGGGGCTACTTCTAAACATAAAAACCCTATTCACAGTTATAAACATCCTGGACGTTTCAAGGTCTCCTTACGTGTTACTGATGCGGGTGAAAAGCATAATGAAGTCAGCAAAATCATAAAAATAAGAGCTAAGCCAAAACCTCGTGTGAAGTATAAACCTGTTGCAAGTTTTACTTCAAGCTCAGAGGTCTATGTGATGGATGAGACAATAGTGTTCCATGATACCTCTAAAAGCAAAAACTCTAAAATAGTCTCACGGCACTGGGACTTTGGAGATAAAGAAGCCTCTGTCCAACATGAGCCTATACATAGTTATCATAAAAGTGGCCATTATAAGGTGAAGCTGGAAGTGACTAACAGTGATGGTCTCAAAGACAGCAGTGAACGTAGTTATTTTATAGTACACCCTGTATTAAAATATGCAATAGATGGAAGAAAATATAACCGTATTGTTCGTAAGTTTGGACAACCTAAAAAAAGTATTGTGAAGCCTGGTGTTTTGACCCGTGCCTATCAATATGGAAATGACTGGTTGCTTGTCAAACAGAATAAGGTGAAGTGTCGTGTGAAGGGAAATGCCTTTAAGACCAACCTTATGGGTAATCCTAAAAATTGTCGCTGGTACGAGAAGCATATCCCTTCAGCACTTTATACATTTGATAAGTAATTTTAGTACAAGAGATTTATGCTAAAGTCTTTTGACTACTCGTTTTCAGGACGTTCGCGTGTGCTTTTGTAGAGATAGTTTGCGATAGCCTGTAATTCTGCTTTAGTGACTTTACCTTGTACTGAGGGCATAACACCAAAATAGTCTCTAGTCGCTTGAGGAAAGAGCATCTTCTCTTCAGAAGGTTCTAAGGCATAGGACATAATATATGATGTGGCTTCCTCTTGTGTTGGAAACTTCTGTTTCATCTTCTTTAAAACACCCCACATAGGAGGACCGCCCATTTTACCATCGGTCAGTCTGTCACTGTTAGAGGTAATCAGATGACAAGAAGCACAATGCTTTTGAGCCAGTTGTTCACCATCTAAACCTTGAGAAAAAAGTGAAGTAGTGAGAAGTAGGGGAAGTAGATATAGTGCTTTCATTTAAGCTCCTCTTATGATCAATATATAAATACATAATAACAGTTCCTCTTAGTCGGCTCCCTTAATAATAGAATGTTTAAGAAAAGAGGGATATACATGGGCAGTAAAAACACATTTTTACTTAAACTTTGTGCGTTTGGTAATGATCTCATCTTGAAACTGCAAAAGTGCTGATCGTGAGGCTATCTCTATGGCATAGGCTGGATTCTCTTGGTAACGGCCAAAATTAGCGATTCCTTTTCCCTGTGAATGGGTCTTGAAAACCGCTTTTTTATTGGAGCGAAATATACTAACATCCAAAATATAGGTAAACTTGGTAGGCTCCCAATCCACATTGGAGTTGGAATAAGAGGCTGTCTCTATAGTTGGTACAAAGATGAACTGTATCTTTTTCTCAGTGATCAGAGGATCATGAAATGAAGAGATCTTGTAAACTTTAGTAAAGACGTTGTTAAGAACTTTTTTAAAAGCAGGTTCACTCTCTCTGTAGGGACTGTAACGTAACTGGTCATTGTTCCCACCAGGTGTCAAGATCACTTTGTTGAGCTTCTCTTCTGGTATATAATAAGCAACACTTCTATAAACAGTAACAGGGCGTACTTTTTTTATCTTGGAAAGTTCTGGCGCAACAGAGACATCATGCACACAGCCACTTAATAAGAGTCCTAGAACCAGGAGTAAAAGTAGTTTGAACACCTATTTCTCTTTTAAAAAGATCTCTTTAGCCCGTGCCAGGTCTTCTATGGTATCTATACCAAAACCGGTACTGGCAACTTTGACCATAGAGATCTTCAGGCCATGGTAGATGGCACGGAGCTGTTCGAGTTTTTCTATGTCTTCTATGGGTGCATCATCTAAAGAGCAGAAAGTGTGTAGACTCTTTTTTGTAAACCCATAAATCCCGATGTGACCAAAATAGGTAGCAGCACCACTACGGTTGTAAGGGATCTGTGAACGTGAGAAGTAGATGGCGTTGTGGTCTGCATCCATGATCACCTTCACCAAGTTTGGGTCTTCAGCAGACTCTGAGTTGATGGCATTATAGCAACTACCCATAATAAAGTCACGTTTTTCATCTTTTATCTGTTTAAGACGTACAATGAGTGAGGCGAGTACCTCTGGTTCAATAAAGGGTTCATCTGCCTGAATGTTGATAACCAATTCATCATCTGCAATATCAAGAAGTTGGGCACACTCATTGATACGGTCTGTACCACTTTTATGTGTCGTTGATGTCAACATGGCCTTAATACCATGACTTTTACAGACATCAATAATCTTCTCATCATCTGCTGCGACAACAACATCATCGAGGTGCATCACCTGCTTGGCGGTACGTACCACCATAGGCAGACCCCCTACATCAGCTAATACTTTGTTCGGAAAACGGGTGGATGCCATGCGTGCTGGGATAATAATCATATAGTACCTCTATTCACCCTAGTTGGGTATAATTTTGCCATTATATCATGAGGAGAATTAATGCTGTTTTATCAACCTGACAGTGGATACCGCTATAACAGTGACTCCCTTTTCCTTTATGATTTTATCTCTTCATTCAATCCTCGTGGACGTATGCTCGATGTTGGGGCTGGTTCGGGTGTGGTAGGGCTTTTGGTAGCAAGAGACCATCCAAGAGTAGAACTCTCAGCGGTTGAGAAACAAGATGTCTTTACTTTTTTAGCGGTTAAAAATGCAGAGGTAAATAAAATACCTTATAGCTTACATCAGACAGATTTTTTAGAGTTTCAAGACACTAAAGGGTTTGACTACATTGTTTCCAACCCTCCATTCTATCATGACGGTGCCTCTCGTAGTGAAGATACAATGGTACATACAGCGCGTTATAACGTACATCTTCCTATAGAGAAGTTTGTGAAAAAAGCAGCCAAGCTTTTACGTTCTCAGGGACATTTTATCTTCTGTTATGATGCCCAGCAGTTTGGACTTTTATGTGTGGCACTTGACAACGCGTCCTTAAGAGTTGTTGATGTACAATTCGTCCACTCAAAACGTGACAGAAAAGCCTCTTTAGTGATGGTTCATGCACGTAAAAACTCAAAATCACTGATGAAGGTCTGGCCTCCATTTTTTGCTTTTGAAGGTGAGCATTACTCTAAAGAGGCGGCCGCTATCTACTCTAAAGCAAGGACACATACACTACGATGTCAGATCTAATGCGCCAAGAGGGCTTTAATTATGCGTTTGAACCTACGGCTTGTGATAGTTGTGAGGGACGCTGTTGTACCGGTGAAAGTGGGAATATCTTTGTCTCACCTCAAGAGATCACTGCTCTGAGCCAACTTTTAAAGTTGGATGAAAATATTTTTAGAGAGACTTACTTGATTAAAAAAGGGTATAAGTTTTCTCTTAAAGAGCGGGTAGTCGGTCTTTCTCATGACTGTATTTTCTATGATCGTAAAGCAGGTGGATGTGGGGTCTATGATGCCCGTCCGTTGCAGTGTCGTACTTTCCCTTTTTGGGATTATTTTAAAACACATCTCGTCGAACTTAAAAATGAATGTCCAGGAATCGTTGATGTATAAAGTACTTCTAATCGCGGCCTTGAGCCTTTTGATATTTCAAGGATGTTCAACACAGACTACGCCCACTGCTGCAGTAGAAGAGGCGCCTATGTATGTGGATGAAAACACACTCATCCTTTTTGCTCTAGACGCACAGGCTCAAAACAGATTTGCTGAGACGGTGGGTTATTTTGACCTTTTGTACAAACGGACAGAAGACCCTGTATATCGTGATAAAGCAATGGCCGCTTTGATGCATGGCCGGTATTACAATGATGTTGTCTCGCGTTTAGAAACACGACGCAGTTCAGGTGAGACATTAAACGAACAAGAACTTCGTTATTTGGTCTTGGCATATTTGGCTAAAAAAGCATATGTCAAGGCTGAGTCAGAGGCACAGTCTTTGGTAAAGATACGTGAAAATGAAGAGAACCTTGTGGTCTTAGCTGAGGTCTACCGCGTACAAAAAGATTATTTAAAGATGTTGGCTGCTTTAGAACGTGCTTATCAGCTTAACTATTCTGAAGATGTCTTAGACAAGATTGTTGTGACGCTTTACAGTAACATGCAAAAACCATATGAAGCTATAGGACGGATCAATGCCCATAATAGAAACTTGGGGTATTCACTATTGTTGAGTAAAAGGCTGGTGCTTTTTTACCGTGATCAAGGTGATATTCAAGGCCTGCTTGATGTTTATCCCAAACTTTATGAGATGGAACCGACTAAAGTGCATGCAGATGTTATTACACAACTCTACTGGAGTGAACAGAAGATGCCTGAATTAATCGCTTTTTTAGAAAAGAGCCATACTAATGATGAACTACTTTTAAAGATCTACAGCAGTCAAAAAAAGTTTGAAAAAGCGGTTCCACTTGCACAAAAACTCTATGAAGAGAGTGGTGACTTGGAATTTTTGGGTCAAAAAGCGATCTTTATGTATGAGTCATCTAAAAACAGAGGTGATGCAAGGATTTTAGACAGTGTGATCAAAGATCTGACAGAGGTGGTCGCTGTTAAAGAAGAGGGCTATTACCTTAATTATCTTGGCTATTGTATGATAGAACATGATCGTAACGTGAGTAAAGGGATCACCTATGTCAAACGTGCTTTAGAGACTGAACCTGATTCAGGATACTTTATAGACTCCCTGGCCTGGGGTTACTATAAAGAGGGCAAGTGTAAAGAGGCAGATGCTTTAATGCAAAAAGTCGTGGAACTTTTGGGTGGAGACGATCCTGAGGTGAAAGCTCATGTCAATGCAATAAATAAATGTTTAAAAGGGAGTAAAAAGTAATGATATTAGATGAGATAATTGTAAAAACAAAAGAGGACCTGGCCAAGAGAGAAAAAGATTTTTCTATGGAGTGGTTAGGCCGTTCACTTGCATTTAATGCCCGTGCTCCTAGAGATGTCTTTCCTTATTTGAAGGCAACAGAAGAGGACAAGTACCGTATTATCAGTGAGGTTAAAAAAGCGAGTCCTTCTAAGGGTGTGATCCGTGAAGACTTTGATCCTTTGGCTATTGGTCAGGCTTATGAACGGGGTGGTGCGAGTGCGATCTCTGTTTTAACGGAACCACATTACTTTCAGGGAAGCCTTGAGTATCTCTCTGGGCTTCGTCGTTACGTGGGTATTCCTCTTTTACGTAAAGATTTTATTGTTTCTGAGTACCAACTCCTTGAAGCTTTAGTACATGGTGCAGACTTTGTGCTGCTTATAGCAGCAGCACTCTCTAGAAAAGAGCTGAAAAACCTGTTGAACTATACCCGACACTTAGGGATGGAAGCTCTCGTCGAGGTACATGACAAGGCTGATCTGACAAAAGCGATTTATGCAGGTGCTGATATTATTGGTATCAACCATAGAAATCTACAGACTTTTGAGATGAACATGAACCTTTCATATGAACTGATCCCATTGATCCCTAACGGTAAGGTAATCGTAGCTGAGAGTGGTATTTACGAACATGGTCAGTTAGATGACTTGAGTAAAGCAGGTGTTGATGCCTTTTTAGTAGGTGAGTCTCTTATGCGTCAAGATGATGTTGAAGGTGCGTTGCGTTGTCTGAAAACTGGTAAGTGTTAATGAGGCTTTGGATAACACTTTCTCTACTTCCGTTTACCTTTTTTGTGGGATGTTCTGCAACACCTAAAGAGGCTGTTATCTCTCAAAAACATGTTAGTCAATCTCCTCAAATGCCTTATGAAGAGCAGACAGACTCAGCATTAATTGTGCCTACCTATTTTGAAGATGGCATGGCAGACGAAGACCATGACGGTATTGAAGATGGCAAAGATCGCTGTAAAGAGACACCTATCGGTGTGGACGTTGACGTTGATGGTTGTGCTTTTGACAGAGATGAAGATGGTATTAAAGACTATGAAGATGAGTGTCCCAACTCTATGCCTTATGCCAAGGTCAAGGTCAATGGTTGTGCAGACTTTGTTTCGTTTAATCTTTACTACGCCCCTCGTGTTAATGAGATCACCCCTAAGTCGATGTTGATCTTGGAAAAAGCAGTAGGCTTTTTAAAAGAGCACCCAGAGTATAAAGTCCGCATTAGTGGTCATACTGACAATGTTGGTGATGATAACTATAATCTAAAACTCTCCCAAGAACGTGCAAGTGATGTTTTAAAGCTTTTTAACCGTAAGGGTATAAACTTTAAACGTCTTAAGGCTGTAGGCAAGGGTGAAAGTGATCCTGTCGCCAGTAATGACACAGACGATGGAAGAGCACAGAACCGTCGTATAGAGGTAGAACTTTACCTAGCTATAGGAGAGAAAAAGTAGCAACCTGTCTGAAATAGATTTTGTAGAACAACTATAGGACCTACTTCTATGAAAGTAGTCCTTTTGCACAGACATTGATACGTTTACCATCTGCGATACCGTTAAGCTCTTTAGACGCCATCCCCATCACTTTACCAATATCTTTCATACTCTCAGCACCGACTTTAGTAATAATGGCTTGTATACGTTGTGTTAACTCATCATCACTTAACTGTTGTGGAAGATAGGCTTCATAGATTGTGATCTCAGCTTGTTCTTTATCTGCTAAGTCGTCACGACCGGCCTCTTTGTATTGAGAGAGAGAGTCTAGGCGTTGCTTCACCTGCTTTTGAATAATCTTGAGGGTTGCTGCATCATCTAGTTCTATACGCTCATCAACTTCTACTTGTTTAAATGCTGATGTAAGAAGTCTAAGAGCATCTCTACGTAAGGTGTCTTTGGCTTTCATAGCCTCTTTGACTTCATTTTTGA
>WGDB01000172.1 GCA_015493495.1 Helicobacteraceae bacterium
GCAACCAACACCACCATAGACTACTCTTTAGTACCTAATCCTAAAGATATCGGTGGACTCAGCGGTGCCATCCTTTCAGACAAAAGTTTTGCTATTTTCGATGCTATTGCTAAAGAGCTTTATGACAAGACGACACTTATTTCGGTAGGTGGAATTTCTACTGCTGAAGATGCCTATCGTCGTATTAAAGCAGGTGCATCTCTGGTGCAGATCCTTTCGGGTCTCATCTTCGAAGGTCCGGAACTTGTGGGCAATGTTAACCGTGGTCTTATCGAACTTATAAAAGCAGATGGTTTTGAGAACATCACCGAAGCCATAGGCTCAGCGCGATAATGCGTTTTTTTGCACTACTATTTTTAATTTCAGGAGCCTTAATGGCATCAAGTCTACCTCACTATGAAACCAAAACCCTAAAAAATGGGCTTGAAGTCGTTGTCATCCCGATGCACAACAACACACAGGTCATCTCTACTGACATCTTCTACAAGGTAGGAAGTCGCAACGAAGTGATGGGCAAGACAGGCATTGCGCACATGCTTGAGCACATGAACTTTAAGTCCACTAAAAACCTTGACGCTGGTCAGTTTGACACAGAAGTCAAGAGTGTTGGGGGTGTGAGTAACGCATCTACCGGTTTTGACTACACCCACTACTTCATTAAGTCTAGCAGTAAAAACCTGACCAAGTCACTCTCTCTTTTTGCAGAACTGATGCAAAATCTTAATCTTAAAGATGAAGAGTTCCAGCCAGAGCGTGACGTGGTCACTGAAGAGCGTCGTTGGAGAACAGACAACAATCCACTGGGCTTTTTGTACTTTCGTATGTTCAACAATGCCTATATCTACCACTCATATCACTGGACACCAATAGGCTTTATGAATGACATCAGAACATGGGAGTTAGAAGACATTCGCTCTTTTCACAAGACCTACTACCAGCCACAAAATGCCATCTTGATCGTCACTGGCGACATCGAATCTAAATTAGCGTTTGAGCAGGCTGAAAAAGAGTTTGGTAGTATTAAAAACAGTACGGACATCCCTAAGGTAAAATTTGTAGAGCCAAAACAAGATGGCCCTAAACGTGTCACCATCTATAAAGAGAGTGAAGTAGAGATGATCGCCATCACTTTTCACATCCCTAACTTTTTAGATAAAGATCAGCCTAAACTCTCTGCTATCTCGGAGATGTTGAGTGCGGGTAAAAGTTCTCGTCTCTATGAAACACTGGTCGACGAGAAGCAGATGGTCAACCAGATCTACGCTTATAACATGGAGAACATTGATGCAGGTCTTTTTATCTTTCTTGCGGCTTGTAACCCAGGTGTCAAAGCAGAAGAAGTTGAAAAAGAGCTCATTGCACAGATAGAACGCATCAAAAAAGAGGATGTCACCAAAGCGGAGCTTGAAAAAGTCAAGATCAGTACCAAAGCTGATTTTGTCTTCTCACTTGACAGCTCTTCAGAAGTGGCCAACCTTTTTGGTGGCTACCTCGCCCGTGGTTCTGTGGAGCCACTACTCAAGTATGAAGATGCCATCAATGCACTTACAGCCTCTGACATCAAAGAAGTGGCTAACAAGTACTTCGACTTTAGCCAGTCGACAACAGTAATTTTACGTAAAGAAGAAGGAAGTAAATAATGACAAAAGTAACAGGAGCGACCACCGCACTTATCACCCCTTTTAAAAATGGTAAGCTGGACGAGCAGTGTTATGCTGACCTTATAAGACGTCAGATCGCTAACGGAATGGATGCTATCTGTCCAGTAGGTACAACAGGCGAGAGTGCGACACTTACTCATGACGAGCACAAACGTTGTATTGAGATCGCTGTTGAAGTGTGTAAAGGTACAAGCTGTAAGGTACTTGCAGGTTCAGGTTCTAATGCAACCGCAGAAGCGATCGAGCTTGCTATTCACGCAGAGAAGTCCGGTGTTGACGCCATCTTCTCCGTAAGTCCTTACTACAACAAACCTTCTCAAGAGGGTCTTTACCAGCACTATAAAGCCATTGCTAACGCAGTACCAGACTTGGGCATGATGCTTTACAATGTACCGGGACGTACTATGGTCGACATCTCTGCCGACACTGCTATCCGTCTGTTTGATGACTGTGAGAACATCTATGGTATTAAAGAGGCAACGGGTTCTTTAGAGCGTACGGTTGAGCTACTTTCTCGCCGCCCTGACTTTGCGGTGCTTAGTGGTGATGATGCCATAGACTTCCCTATTTTGGCCAATGGTGGTGCAGGTTCGACCTCTGTGACGTCGAACCTTCTTCCTGACCTTAAGTCGGAGATGGTTCACAAAGCTCTGGAAGGTGACTTTAAAGGTTCTAAAGCACTTAACGATATGCTTTACCCTATAAACAGTGTGATGTTTTGTGAGGCCAATCCTATCCCAGTCAAAGCTGCGATGTACATCGCCGGGCTTATCGATACTTTAGAGTATAGACTTCCTCTCTTAGCCCCAAGCACAGAGAACATGAAGAAGATAGAAGAAGTGATGAAAAACTACAATATTAAAGGAATGAAGTAATGCAAGGAAAAACTCTATTTGTAAGCGGTGGAACACGTGGAATTGGTAAGGCGATCGTTTATGCTTTCGCAGAAAAGGGTGCTGATGTAGCATTTACTTATGCTTCTAGTGCAGACACTGCACTTGAGATCATCGCAGACGTTGAGTCTAAGTTTGGTGTAAAGTGTCGTGCGTACAAACTCAACATCTTAGAGCCTTTGACTTACAAAGATGTTTATAAAGAGTTCGATGCAGACTTCGACAGACTTGACTACTTCATCTCCAACGCTATCATCTCCGGTCGCGCTGTTGTGGGTGGATTTGGTCCGTTTATGCGTCTTAAGCCTCGCGGCCTAGACAACATCTGGACAGCAACTGTTGATGCCTTTGTTGTTGGTGCTCAAGAAGCAGCAAAACGTATGGAACTTACAGGTGGTGGTTCTATTATCTCCATGAGTTCAACAGGGAACTTGGTCTTTACACCAAACTACGCTGGTCATGGTACTAACAAAGCAGCCGTCGAGACTATGGTCAAGTATGCTGCAGCAGAACTTGGTGTGAAAGGCATTCGTGTCAATGCAGTAAGCGGCGGTCCGATCGACACAGATGCACTTAAAGCCTTCCCTAACTATGAAGAAGTCAAAGCAGAGGTCGCTAAACGTTCTCCACTAAGCCGTATGGGTGAAGTCACAGACCTTACCGGTGCTTGTCTTTTCCTATGTCAACAAGAAGCTTCTTGGTTGACAGGTCAAACTATTGTTGTTGATGGCGGGACTACCTTTACATCGTAAACTGACACACAAAGCAAGTCATATACTTGTCATTCCTAGATACGTAGGAGTGACAATAAAATATATATCTAAGTAAATTCTATTTATTTTGCTGTATATTTTGAACCATTATTAAAGGAAGCATCTTATGCTCAACCTACCTAACATTTTAGCACTCATCAGACTCTCTGTTGCACCTCTTATGTTCTGGATTATCTTAACACCAGAATTTTTCACCGACCAAGGGTATGACGTCAGTTGGAGTTACTACTTCGCTGCCCTACTCTTTACTATTGCAAGTCTTACAGACTACTTTGATGGTCTCATCGCAAGAGAACTTGACCAAAAGACCAAACTCGGTGCTATCATCGACCCACTGGCAGACAAAATGCTGGTCATGGCTGCCTTTTTAGGTCTAATGGTGGATGGTTCAGCTTCGGTCTGGGCAATCTACATCATCATCGTACGTGAGCTTTTTATTACGGGACTTCGTACTATCGCAGTACAAGAAGGTATCGATGTTGCCGCTTCATGGTCAGGTAAGGTCAAAACAGTGGCACAGATGTTTGCCATAGGCTTTCTTATTATGCACTGGCCATTTGCCAATGCCCTGCTTTGGTTTGCGACCTTCTTAACGGTCTACTCTGGTGTTGAATACCTCTTCCACTTTAGTAAACTCTTCAGTACAGAGGATGCAAAATAGTGGGTTGGTTAGTCTCTTTAGCCGTACTTTCGGCACTTATATTTTTTCATGAACTCGGTCACTACTCTGCTGCACGTTTTTTCGGGGTCTATGTAGAGGTCTTTAGTATCGGTTTTGGTAAAAAAGTCGCTTCGTTCAGACTTTTTAACACAGAGTGGCGTATCGCAGCCATCCCTCTTGGTGGCTATGTCAAGATGAAAGGTCAAGAGGACCTGGACCCTACCGCTATTAGCGCTGACACAGACTCTTATAACTCAAAAGCACCATGGCAGCGCATTGTCATCTTGTTAGCAGGACCCGCTGCCAACTTTGTACTGGCCTTTTTCCTCTTTTTAACCATAGGTTTTGGTAACCCACAGGTACTTGCACCCGTTGTTGGTAATGTAGTAAAAGACTCCCCTGCTTTTGTTGCGGGTATAGAGACCAATGACACTATTCGTGCTATTAACGGCCTTAAAGTAAAAACCTGGGAACAGATGTCAAATGCCATTAAAGCTTCTCATGGGACTCTTGACATCACTATAGAACGTGGTAATTATCTTCAACATCTCTCTGTTACACCTGAATTAAAAGAGGTCGAAAACATCTTTAAAGAGAAAGTACAACGTCCTATCGTTGGTATTGGTTCAGCTGGTGTTCCAATGTCCCTTGACCTTAGTTTTACAGAGACCTTTGTCTATGCATGGGACGAGACTTACAAAGCCTCGACCCTTATCTTCAAAAGTGTCCAAAAGCTCCTGACAGGTGATGTCCCTGCTAAAGAGTTAGGCGGAGCCATTACCATCGTCAAGATCACAGCAGATGCCAGTGCAAGCGGCTGGATGGCTGTTTTCTTCTTCGCTGCACTTATCTCAGTAAACCTTGGTGTTTTAAATCTTCTGCCTATTCCCGCACTAGACGGTGGACACATCATGTTCAACCTCTATGAGATGATCACCAAACGTGCCCCAAGTGAAGCTGTTTTAATGAAACTCACCATTGTAGGTTGGGGACTTTTGTTGGGACTGATGTCTCTGGGACTTTATAATGATATTAACAGGTTGATGCAATGAACGAATTAGAATATAAAATCCATATCGACAAGATCATCGAACGCATCGAAGCGGCGCGTATCAAGGTCAGCGAACACCACATCGTCAAGGTAGTCGCTGTAAGTAAATACAACACGGCAGAAGACATTACAAAACTCTACAGCATCGGTCAGCGTGCCTTTGGAGAGAACCGTGTACAAGACCTTGTTGCCAAACAGGACGCTCTTGAAGAACTTCCTTTAGAGTGGCACTACATCGGCAACCTGCAGCGCAACAAGCTCAATGCGCTCATCAAAGCTGAGCCTTTCCTGTTTCAGTCTTTAGACTCTAAAGAACTTGCCAATGCCCTTCAGCGCCGTCTTCACGACAAAGAGACAACTATGGACTGTCTACTGCAGATTAACTCAGCTAAGGAAGAGACCAAGTCCGGTGTCTATCCTGAAGATGCCATTGAACTTTTCAGTTATATTCGTGAGCACTGTCCAAACATCAACCTAAAAGGTGTGATGAGTATTGGTGCCCATACTGATGCTCAGGCTGTTGTCAAAGAGAGTTTTGAGACTACTTTTAAGATCTATGAGCAGCTAGATAATGTCTCTATCTGTTCTATGGGGATGAGTGGGGATTTTGAGTTGGCTATTGAGTGTGGTTCGAATATGATACGGCTTGGGTCTGTTATGTTTCCTAAAGAATTATAAGCGTCTCTTAAAACTTCCATTTTCGTCATCCCTGCGAAGGCAGAATCTACGAGTTCATAAGTTCTTACAATTAATGTTTTATGATACTAAAATACGTCACTCCGGACCTGATCCAGAGTCTACTCCTTGTTGCTCTTCTTTTTATTGAAACTTTCTTGATGATCATAGCTTTCTCTCATTCACCCTCACTTTTTTGTACCGACAAAAAAGTAAGCAAAAAACCTCTCGAAACGGCTGCGCGGTCGGTAGCTACCGACTGCCTTCGCTACACTCTCTCCGCTTCTAAAAACAGTTAACTCGCGATGCTCAAACAGAACTGTTTTTTTAACGAAGCTCCGTTCCTTTCGCTCTGCGCTGTAGAGGTTTCGAAAAGAGCCAAGCGGTGACGCACTCTTTGGAAGTAAAAGCTGTTCGCTTTTATCCCTGTTCGAATTGACTGATTATAGCTATTGAGTTTTGGCGTAGCAGTTTTTTCGACTCTAGATATTTAAACTTAATGAATGCCCAGGCAGGAATTAAAACGAAGTTTTAACTTTAATAGACGCGTCACCTTGTGCTCTTCCTTCGCAACCCCTGCAGAGCAGACTGGAACACTATAAGTAGCGTTAAGGAAATGGCTCTGTTTGAGACGTAGTCGAGTTAGTCATTTTTAGCTGCTTATAGTGCGGAAGGATGGAACCCGATAGCCATCGGGCTCGAAGCCGTTGCGAGCGGTTTTTCTGTTTCTCTTTTTGTCGAGTCAAAAAGAGAAAGGGTTGCAAGATGAAGTTTTAATGTTCAAAGAAGCTAAAAAACAGGGTTAAGCCTATATAGAACAGACTGTTAGAACTCATGAACTCCTAGATTCACCTGAGGGCATTTCCTTTGGTCTCCTCTCTTCACAGCAATAACTGGAAAAACAGATTCTAAACTGAGACAACAACGGTATATTATAAGTATAAAGTTCCTGCTAAAATACAACGAAACATCAATAATATTAATACTATAATTCAATAGAGTATAATTTTTTCTTATTTTTGTCACAAAAGTATCACAACAACATAAAACATAATTGATTTAAAGTTACATTCTAAATAATTATGCAATTATATAAAGATTTTTAATGCAAGGAGTGCAGGATGAAACAAACTACCTGGGGAAAGTCAGCTTTACTAGCTGGTGCTTTAGCCCTTACTACAACCTCTTTGGCAGCCTCTTCGTCATACGACAAGAACCCGCCATTTAAACTTACTAATCTGAAGAGTGACACCGTTAAGGTCAATGGAAAAAAGGTGGAAGCCTATGGTCCAGTTAACGATGTGAATCTTTTTATTAACTACGAACTTGGTATGCACTGTGTTGGCTTTGAGATGAGCTACTGCTGTGTTATCCCTCCATATAATTCCATTCAGTCTCAGGCGATCAAGTCTGGTACGGGTGGTACACTTCCTACTCTTTTGACACCAAATGACAATGTCAAGATGTATTACTACACCAAAGACAACTCATACTCTGAAGGTAACAAAATGCGTTACTGGGGTGTTCTTAAAGACGTTGATGGAAATGGGCGTATGGACGATCCAGGTGATAACGTTGCCAACTACGTATGGAAACACCTATTCATCTATAAAGACCTTGAAGGTACAAAACCTGAAGGTGCAACTAAAAAAGACCGTATCTATGTTGGTAAAGACATCAAAGTGCCTATTGATTCCGGTCCAACAGGGAAACACCTCTCTGGCGGATACTTAGAGTACTCAGGAAAAGATGGTAGTAATGTTGTCTTCACTGACACCCTTGTTCCTGCTGTAACAGACATCCCTCTGGTACTGACTGCTTCACACCTGTGGGATGCGCTTGGCCTTCCACTGACAGCATTTAATGACTCTACCCGTCGTGGTAGTATTCGTTCTGTGACGGAAAGAGACTTCCAACCCTTCCAAAAATCAACGGTGCAGCTTCATGACCTCAACGGTAAGCCTATCGTTGACAAAGAGGGTAAACTCGTTGAGTACTTCGGTACAAATCCTGTAGACATCCCTAACTGTTACGCTTGTCACTCTCGTTCAGGTAAAGCAGCAGAGATGGCACGTGCAGAAGGTCTAAAGCAGAGTGATAAAGAGTATGCATACTGGAAAACTTACCCAGATGAGTCAGAGTATATGGCACGTCTGAGTGAAGCTTCTATTAACATTCTTTCTCTTCATGATGCGCACCACGGCACCACTTTTTTATCTAACTACAATGACAAAGCGTCATCTTCACGTTTAGGTAAGACTGGTGAGATCAACTGTGCAGACTGTCATGGTGACAACGTCTCTGGTAACTTACAAGAACCACGTCCGGGAGCAACAGGGTATAAAACTGTTAAAGCCATGCCTCTTTCAGAAGCGATCCATGGTTTTCACTTAGCTATGGTGCCTATGCCTGATGGTGGAAAACGTTCACAGGCATGTCAGTCATGTCACCCGACCCACTTCCAAGATCCTAAGATGAACGACGATACCAACCCATTCCGTGTCACTGACCGCTATGGTGAAGGCCGTTTCTCTAAAGGTGATATCCGTCTCAGTGGTGGTGGTTGTTACGTACGTCGTGATGCACACTCTAACCCAGAAGCAAAACCTCCTTTCTTCTTAAATGATTACGGTAAGTACCAACTTAACGAAGTCTCTATGAAAGATGAAAAAGGTAAAAAAGTCAAAGAGATGCGTGGTCTCTACTGTACAAACTGTCACACTAAAGTGGCGCAGAAGATGTACGAATTAGATGACTTGAGTGCACCAAATGTACTTGAGGGTAAATCAGTTCGTAGTAAAACACTTAAAGAGATCATCAAGGCTGTTTCTAATGGAGATGCAAAACACTTTAACGCTATTGCTGATCCTAAGACAGATGGTAATAACGAGGTACTTAAGTACTACACAGAACACAAGTCACCTGTACTGGTTAAAAACGTAGCGAAAAAAGGTCTTGACCTTAAACCATGGAACCATCCTACTGGTGGCGAAGTACCATACGGTGCAGCCTCTGGCGGTAACGACTGGTGGTTGAGTGCGGCTGAGCCTCACTGTGCTGACTGTCACATCGCACCGTTTGTTGAGAGTAAGGGTGGACAGTACTTCCCTATCGATCAGCCAAACAAACTGTCACTTTACCGTTACTCAAAAGCGCACGGAGACCTGGCATGTCAAACATGTCACGAATCATCTCACGGCCTTTACAGTACACGTTTCGATGGCGAGCGTTCAGTTGACCAGACAACACACGAACAAGCCCTACAGTACTCTCCAGATGGTGAATACGCAGGTCCTGTAACATGTGCTGCTTGTCACACAGTCAACGACAAAGGTGTCCCGGTACAACTTGCTGGAACAAAATACGAAAAAGATTACTGGGCTTCTGTGACACTTGCTCACTTCATGCGCTCTGGTGATCAGAAACTCTCTGTGAAGGCTCTTGTTAAGAAATATCCATACAAGAACTCTACTAAGATCGTTACAAAAGGATGGAAGTAATAAAAAGGGCCTCGCCCTTTTTGAATATTAAATATTGAGTTTTTAATGTTTAATTGAGACAGCTTTGCTGTCTTCTTTCACTTCATATTCTGGGACTCTCCCAGAGTATTCAAACCTCTTCTTAATCTATCTATTTTGAAACACTACCTTTATATCTCCACTCTCTAACACTTCGACATCCCATGTCAGATCATTGGCGATACGCGGATACAACGGCGCAGGCTCTTGTGCATTGATCATGACCAAGCGTTTGTCATTGCCTTTTATAAGCTCAAAACCCTTCATAAAGTTGACCATAGGCTCTGGCGGATGGCAAGCAGAAGCATCAAACTCTATATACTCTATACCATCTTGCGTGTATGTCACAAAAGGAAGACTGGCACCGGAAACTTCTAATGGTTGTTTTTTAGACATATAATGACCTTACAATTTTTTCTAATAATAACTAATAATTCAGGGTGTTTTATTGATGTTTAATAAGAGCATGGAACCTAAGCATCTGAGTACTTAGGTGTAATTTTTTACTTTAGAGAGAGTCCAAGTAGTATTTTATAGAGTTGATGGGCATCTTTGCTACCTGCTAACTCTCGAATAGAGTGCATCGCAAATGTCGGCATACCTACATCCAAAGTATCGATACCCAAACGTGTGGCAGTGATAGGACCAATGGTCGAACCGCAACCCATGTCGGAACGGGTGACGAACTCCTGCAGACTAAGGCCTTGTTTTTGTGCCGCCATCATAAAGCGGGAGATGGTTTTGGAGTTTGATGCGTAACGCTGGTTGGCGTTGACTTTGACCACGACCCCTTTGTTAATGAGTGGTGCATGGTTTTCATCATGCTTGCTGGCGTAGTTTGGATGGATGGCATGCGCATTGTCACAAGAGACCATCAGAGACTTTCGGGTGAGTTGTGTAAAGCTTTCAAAGTCAGGTGTCATACGGCGCAGGACACTCTCTAAAAAGCTTCCAGCAGCACCAACAGTACTTTCACTGCCTACCTCTTCATGATCACTACAAACCATTAAGTAAGGCTCTGAGACATCAGTAGAACAGATAGTAATGAGAGAGACATAACAGCTTAAAAGATTGTCCAAACGCGCAGAAGCGATGAAGTCATCGTGAAGACCGACAAAACTGGCTTTTTGCGTGTCATAAAGGCTGAGTTCATGGGAGAGCAGTTTTTTACACTCACGTACACCCTCTTTCGAGAGTGCCCACTCTATCCAAATATCAAAGTCAAAATCTTCTGTAGTAATGATAGGCACAATGTCCGTCTGCTTGTTCACGGTACGATCTTTGTTTGCCTTGTCATCAAGGTGGATCGCCAGTGAAGGGATGACCGCCATCGGCTTTTGAACATCGATGAGCATCTCTTCTATGTCACCTTGAAAATTCTCATACACTACCTTACCGGCAATGCTCAAGTCACGATCAAACCAAGGATTGAGCAGCAGACCACCATATGGTTCTACACCCAACTGCACCAAACCATTTTTTTCTATAACAGGAGAGGGTTTGAGTTTAAGGTTGGGAGAGTCCGTATGTGCACCCATCATGACATATTCGTCAGAACCCGGGTAGGTAAAGGCTATGATAGAGGAGTCGTTACGTGTCACATAATATTTTTGGCCCACTTCAAGAGACCACTTATCACTCTCATCCAGTTTTATAAATCCAGCATTTTCACACATCATCGCCATGTTGCGTGTCACGTGAAAAGGGGTGGGTGAGGCATCTAAAAAGCCTAAAAGTCCTGCATTAAAATCTTCTAGTGTCATTTATTATCTTTTATTTATAATTTATCTTCTATAGCTGGTTCAGTGTTTGGAGCTCTCTTTAACATAGAAAGAGCATGCTCTTTAGAACCTTCTTTTGCTCTCTCTTCTAAATAATCAACCGTTTTAAGAGAGGATATCTTTTCTGCAATAGCATTGACAATGAATTGGTTCATAGATACTTCTCCTTTAAGTGCTTCGATGTCACTTTTGTAATAGTCCGGGATTCTAAGTGCATAATTCATTATATCGCTCCTACTATTTTTAAAAACTCTTTTGGCGTAATGATCTTAATACCAAAATGTTTTTCAACTCCATGAAAGTCTTTTTGATTGTATGTAATAATATAATCACTACTGGCATTAAATGCTGTTTCCAAGACCATATCATCTTTAATATCTTTTAAAAACGGCCTCCAGAGAAAGTTGATTTTCTGATGATGAGATATCAAACATATATCATCTATAAAAGAGGTAAGGTCTTCTGTAGAAAAGTCTTTATACAACGACCTATGTTTCTCTCTTAAAAGTACATCTTCATACTCTGTAACCAAGGTGTTTGACATAACAAGTAACTTTCTGTCTTGCATAAAAAGCCATGTCAATAGACGATTAGAAACACCATTAACAGATAAAAGTGCTGCTACTATCACATTCGTGTCAATCAAAATTTTCATATCATATTATATATCATATGATTTATAATGTCAACAAAACAAAATATTATAATTTTACGACTCTAACTGTTTAAGGTCCTCATTGTCGAGTTCTTCACGTAAAGGGATCATAATACTGATAATGATCAAACCTATTCCAAAAATAAGTACTACCAGTGTCTCATGTCCCTGAAAAAGTGAGACCAAGGTCGGTTTGCCTAAGCTCTCACCTATGATCTTTTTAAAGGTGTCAAAATAGACAGTAAAGACCAATCCACCAAAAATACCACCAACAGCACCCACCATAACATCGATGCGTCCTTCAGCAATAGAAATAGGACCCGTTCCCGGACATTTACCAAAAATCGCCATGGCCGCGCCGAAGATGATACCGCCAATAATCAGACCACCTAACATCACCGGTTTAGGATGAAACGAGGCGTACCCTGCTTCCACCATAAAGTATAGTGCAATACTCGCAATACCTATGGCCAAAAAAAGCATCTTAGGTACAACTGTGTCACGTAACATTGCAAAACCAGCGATCTTTTCAAACTTGTCGACACGACTGTACTGAACGATAACCCCAAAAGCGACACCGATTAGAAACACGATCCATACAGATCCGTGAGGTTCTTGAGAAACCGTTGTAAACATCCCCAAAATACGATCAATCATCTAAGGCCTCCTTACTGTAAAACAACTTTCCAGTTACAACAAGCGTAATGAGTACAACACCACCAAAAATCATACTACTGATAGCAGTCTGTCCCATACCACTCAAAAAGTGTCCACTCGTACAACCGCCTGCCATACGCGCCCCAATGATCAGTAAAAATCCACTGATAAAACTCCAGACTAAACGTGACATTACGGAATTATTTTTATACTTCTTCCAACCTGTTGGCATAATACTAAAACGAAAACTTTTGGTAATAAAGACTGAAGTAAAAAAGCCACCCACTAAGGCACCAAGTAACATCACACCTTCCCATGCTCCAGCATTATGGACCTCTTGTAAATAAGGGTACTTTTGTGGATCAAGGTCAAACAAGATCCCTGCAAAATACGGTACATAGGTCGAGGCTCCAAAAGGACGCCCTGCTCCCAAGGTTGAAAATGTAAAAAGAAGAAGGAGTGCCATTAAAATGCCCCCTACCCACCATGAAATTCGTCTAGGCATACATAATCCTTTATATTATATTTTTATATGTATATTATAATATAATAGAATCAATACCGCATCACTTTTTTGTCACATCACGATTGTAATCAGTTATGTTCTATATTCTTGAAGTAGCTATTGTTTATATTTCTTAAGATAAACTAGCACATTATTACGCCACCAACTAAATACCCGAAAACTCAAGAGCCCTATAAGAGGTGAGATTCGAACGAAGAGAGATGAAGACCTAGCCATAGCTAAGTCGAAGCTCTATTTGTTTGAAGATTGCCTCTTATAGGGTTCCCCGAAGGGTGAGAGTACTTTTGCACATACTCTGCGTTAGATAACCTTCACCGTAGCTAGGCTACGCTGAAGAACATCTGCCTTGATTATGCACAAAATTACCCTCATTGAGATTTGGGTATTTAGTTGGTGGCGTAATATCAGGAGATGATAATGCAGCACTATAAAGATCTCAAAAACCACTACCAGTTCACTGAAGAGGAAGCACTGATCTTACAAGAGCTTCAACCGCGTATGGAAGCTTTGGCAGAAGAGTTCATCGATGGGTTCTACGACTATATCTGGGGTTTTGGCAAGACAGCACAGTTTTTAAAAAACAAGCAGATCATCGCCCATCACCGATCCAAGATAAAAGCATGGTATATCAACCTCTTCAACGGTACCTATGACTTGCAATACTTTACCTACCTTTATAAGATCGGAGAGATTCATGTCAAGATCGGGCTACCCACCCACTACGTCAACTCTGCTTTTACCTTTGTAAGAACATTTATACTCTCTAACATAGAAGAAAATTTCCAGAACAAAGCACAACATGTAAAAGAGATCAAAGCAGTAGAGAAGATCATTGACATTAACTTGGATGTCTTGACCAGTTCCTATAGAGAGGAAGAGTTGGGGAAGTTCCTCTCTCTTTCAAAAGTAGAAAAAAGCATCTTGACGGGACTTAAAAAATTTAACTCGTACATCAACTACTTCTTAGCCGTTGCCTTGGCAGTTGTTGCCTTTTTTGCGATCGCACTCTTCGGTTATGATATCTATCTACTCTTCTTCTCTGACATCGGCATTGAAAAGGGAATCTTGACTGTTTTGGGTAGCTTGTTGGTACTCTGGGCGGCTATAGAGCTGATCCATGAAGAGATCAACCATCTTCAGGGCAAGGGCTTTGCCATCGGTGCCTTTATCATGCTGGCCATGGCTGCACTGATAAGAAAGGTACTTATCTACTCTCTCTCCGCCAAAAAGAGTGATGAACTGATGGTAATTGCAGGAGTTATCGTTGCGCTTGCCTTAGCTTATTGGTTGGTTGGTGCTAAAAAACGTACAACGATAGATTAAGGACATAGCATAAAACCAGATTTCTATACCTTACCTCAAGCGATGTATGGACTTGATGCCATCACCCCTATATTGGCATATCAAAACAATGCCATTTTATACAAAAAACTAACACATGACATGTTAAACATGGAAAAGATCATTGTCTCGCACTCTCTGGTCTATATAAAATCCGGAACGGTTAAGATCGAGACCTTTGACTACAAAAGCTATACCGCCAGTGATGGTGACATGCTTTTTATGCCAAGAGACAGTTATCTTATTTCAGACTACATCAAAAAAGAGCAGAGTATGGAAGTGTACCTGTTCTTTTTTGATCACAATATCACCTCTGAATTTCTACAGAATATTACATTAACTCAAACACCCTCTACCGCTAAAATAATGAAGGTTCAGCCTTCACAAAACATAGTGCACTATATCGATGGACTCAAAAATACAAACTATAAAGATAAAGAGAATAAGCACCTCTTAAAAACAAAATTACTAGAACTTCTTCATTTACTTCATGAAGTTAACGAAGATTTTGTATCTGTTTTACAGGCTCAAACACATTCTAAAACAGATGTACAGACTTATATGCTCGAACATTATGACAAAAACCTCACTGTAAATGACTGGGCAGCACTAAGTGGTGACAGTCTCTCAACTTTTAACCGAAAATTCAAAAAGCTATACAATCTTACACCAAAACAGTGGATGATCAAGCAGAAGATGGCCTTAGCAAAAGTCTCTATAGAAGAGGGGATGAGTGTCACAGACTGTGCTACAGAATTTGGTTATAAAAACAGTTCAAATTTCATCAAAGCTTTTAAAAACATCTATAAAACGACACCTAAACAGCTATAAGAAATACTATTGTGATAAGTAAAGAAAAGATGAAAAGACAGAGAACACTTAATGAAAAAGATATTTGTAAAAGTAGAGATACATGAACAGAGGTGTATTTGTGAATTTGCAAGAGACTCATTATAATAATCTTAATAACGTTACTTATTGTAACTAAATATTATATTTAATACTATTTAATACTATTTAATACTATGCGTAATTAAAACGATATATAATTTTTTTAATCATATTAACGTTAGACATAATATAAAAATTTCTTCTAGAAGTAACTCTATTCCTTTGTACACGTATATAAGAGGTAGCAATTGAGATTTTCAATTCTTTTTTTATTAGTATTTTCATCATTAATCAATGCTCAGAATTACACATTCATAGAAACAAAAGTAAATAAGTCAATTAATTATACAGAGGTCAGTTATAATTCAGACAAAGATTATATTGAAAACAATGGACTAGAATTAGCTTTAGGATACAGTTTTGACTTAGGAGAAGGTACGATTTCTCCCAATATAGGGATAGGTCTGAACCCTATATTTAATAATATACTGTACTCTGATTATTTGTATTTTGAAATTCCATTTTTGTATAAAATGAATAAACATATTGAACTAGGGCCAAGTATAAAAGTTATACAAATGAATCCAACATACAATTCAAGTGCAAACAGTATTAGCTATGGCCCGACTACTAGTTTAGCATATGGACTTAAGATGATATATGATTTTAGTTTTATTAGTTTAATACTTCAATATGAATATAGAAACTTTAAAAGTAATTATTTTGTACAGAGTTATATGACTAATAATGGAACCAAAGAAATCAATAGTGAGCTTAAAATAAATAAAAACTATATAGGTATAGGGCTTATGGTGAAAATATGAAATATATGAGTGCTTTATTAATTTGCATTATTGCGATAGTATAAATAAAACAGCAAAACAAAAATTAATTCAAGCGAATAAAAAATTCATGGGAAGACTTTTTGTAACTATCTCCAATTTATATGAAAACAAAACAGCAAAACTTGTTCAATATAGTCATAAGAAAATTGTCACAACCCGAATTTAAATTCGAGGAAAAAGGGGTCATTATAATCCTTCGGGACTGTGAAAAATCCGTTATTTTAGGGGTAGGGTCACCTCCTGTGCCTTGAATATGCAATAATGTACAAATCAGGTGGTGCTTCTCAGCAAAAGGAGGAGTTAAATAATGCAATTTTAGCTCTCTTTGACATAAAACCACTACTTATGACTGTTTACAAGTAGTTATTACCCTCTCCTTTTTCCTATGATGTTAAAAACAAAATAGGAGAGACAGATGAGAAAAATATTACTACTCATTTTTACAGTCGGGAGTTTGATAATACTCAACGCAAATAGCACACAGGTGGAAAAGACCTTAGATGGGTATATCGCAGCATGGAATGCACATAACGTTAAAAAGATAGAGACCTTTTATGCTGACAATGTCCGCTGGTATGATTTAGGTTATGACTATACTACCCAAGGTAAAGCAGCGGTAGGCAAGGCTATTACAGATGCTTTTATGGGTAATGTTGATGATATGTACTGGGGGAAAAGTGGTGATCTGTTTGTCAGTGGGGATACCGTGATATATGAGTGGGTATATGGCGGAACTTTTAATGGTCTCTTTGACGGAGTCACTGTCAAAAACAGAAAGTTCGAGATTAAAGGTATCAGTACAACAACCATTAATGATGAAGGAAAGATCACCTCTCAAAAAGATTATTATGACCTTTCAGGATTTAAAAAACAGTTAGGTCTTTTACCTTAGATCACGCCACATCAATGGCATCATATCGCTCTAACTCTTCTATCACCTTGCTGTCTACTCTAATCGCTGAGTCGATGACTACATTTTGTAGTTTGGAGACAATATTTAATTGAAGAGGACGATTACCCGGATAACGTCTCACCAGACGATATAACTCTTCTAAAAGCTCCGTACTTTTGTCCATACGCAGACGGATCTTTAACATTTCAGGCGGTTTCTCTACGATCTTGGTCACCACCTTCTTCGCCTCACGTTTCACCGTGTCAAGTGTAAAGATCTTGACAACACTGATACGTGTAAACATCTCAGTGTGGGTCACCTTGACTTTAAAAGCCACAGGCTCTTCCAAGTCCATCTGCTCTAACTGCTCCAGCTTGTCACTAAAAAGCATCATCTCGATATTTCCGTGAAAGTCCATGAGGTTCAAGATACCAAACTGGTTCCCTTTTTTAGAGATCTTCTTCTGTATCTCCTCTACCTTACCAATAAAAATAGCAGTAGATCCATCTGTAATGTTTTCAATGTCCGAAGAGAGGGTATAGTCAAGTTCATCCATGCGTGCTCTAAAGTCATCAAGTGGGTGACCAGAAACATAGAAGCCCAGTGTATCTTTCTCAAAGTTAAGTATCTCTTTGAGACCAAACTCTGCCTCATCTTTAAGTGTTAATTCGACGGTTGTAATATCTTCATCATCCCCAAAGAGACTGCCTACGGCATTTTTCTTCGCTTGAGAAGCATCTTTTGCCGTCTGGATAATGAGTTCCATCTGGTCGAGTATGGCACGTCTAGAGTGGCCAAAGGCGTCAAAACCACCCGACTTCGTTACCGACTCTAAAACCCGCTTGTTTACCTTTTGGGGTTCAATGCGGTTAACAAAGTCCTGCATGGAGGTAAATTCACCCTCTTCACGTACATCAAGAATGGACTCCACCGCAGCAGAGCCAACCCCTTTGATCGCACCCAGACCAAACAAAATGACATCACGACCATCTTTTTCTATCGCAGAAAACTCAAGTTGCGAGTGGTTAATGTCAGGTGGAGAAAGTTCGATCCCCATACGTTTAACCTCATCAATATACTTGACAATTTTGTCTGTGTTGTCACGTTCTGAGGTGAGCAGTGCTGCCATAAACTCTTGTGGATAGTAGGTCTTGAGCCATGCCGTCTGAAAAGTAACCATCGCATAAGCTGCTGAATGTGACTTGTTAAAACCATACCCTGCAAACTTTTCGATGAGTTTAAAGAGCTCACTGGCCATTTTGTAGTCAAGCCCCAGTTTTTGGGCACCCTCAGAGAAGAGACGGTTGTACTTCTCCATAACGTCTACTTTTTTCTTACCCATCGCACGACGTACAATGTCTGCGCCACCCAGTGTCATACCACCGATGATCTGTACGATTTGCATAACCTGTTCTTGATAGACGATCATTCCATAGGTTGGCCCGAGTGTATCCGCCAAAAGGTCGAAGCTCACTTCTTCAAAAGGGTAGAAAATCTTTTTACGCCCATGTTTACGCTCGATGAAATCGTCAAGCATCCCCGACTCCATCGGACCCGGTCTATAAAGTGCCAAGACCGCAATAAGGTCTTCAAAGTTGTCCGGTTTCAGACGTTTGTTCAGGTCTTGCATCCCCGAACTCTCTATCTGGAACATACCCACCGTGTCACCAGACTGTATGACCTCATAGACCTTTTTATCATTTTCATCAATAGTATGCCAGTCCACATCTACGTCATAACGCTTTTTGACCAGTTTGACCGCCGCGTCGATAACGTCCAGGGTCTTCAGACCCAGGAAGTCAAACTTAATGAGGTCGACATCTTCGAGGTAGTTCAGAGAGTACTGCGTTACAAAGGTGGTCTCACCCGATGGCTTGTAGATAGGGGTTTTGTACCATAACTCTTCATTAGAGATCACCACACCAGCAGCATGCATTCCGGCATTACGCTTTAGACCTTCCAGCTTTTTAGAGAACTCCCAGACACGAGAGGCTTGAGGATCGGTCTCTACCAGCTCACGAATCTTTGGCTCTTTTTGAAAAGCACCCTCTTTATAGTTGTCACTGCCCTCTTTACCCTTACCATTTAGCGTGATCCCCAACTCGTCAGGGATCAGTTTGGCCATCTTATCAGCTTGTGAGAGTGGAACATCTAAAACACGAGAGACATCTCTAATGACTCCCTTCGCCAGAAGCGAACCAAAGGTAATGATCTGCGCCACTTGGTTACGTCCATACTTCTCTACCACATAGTCGATGACCTCACCACGACGTGCCTGCATAAAGTCCATATCGATATCCGGCATGGAGACACGTTCAGGGTTCAAGAAACGCTCGAACAGCAGATCATACTTCATAGGATCAATATCGGTGATATCCAGGGCGTAAGCCACCAGAGAACCTGCCGCAGAACCACGGCCCGGCCCTACTGCTACTCCCATGTTCTTCGCCTCTTTCACAAAGTCCCAAACGATCAGCATATAACCTGGGAACTTCATAGAGTTGATGATGTCCATCTCATAGATCAGACGCTCTTTATACTCTTCATGACGCTCTTTAGGTACGTGGATAAGACGGTTTTCAAGACCGACTTCACAACGATGCACAAAATAAGCAGCATCATTTTTGTCAGCAGCACCAAACCACTTCTTTTGCTCCTCTTTGTCTGCATCTTCTGCCAAAGGTGCATCATCTTCAAAATTGATATCAAGGTCTTCTCTTGCAGCATACTCTGGCGTGAACTTAAAGTTAGGCGGGATAGGATCTCCAAGTTGGAGTTCAAGTTGGCATTTCTCTACGATCTCTTGGGTATGTTCAAGTGCTTCAGGGATGTCTGCAAACAGTTTTGCCATCTGCTCTGGAGACTTGAGATAAAACTCATGTACTGAGTGACGCATACGGTTAGGATCATCATAGAGCTTATTCATCCCGATACACATAAACGCCTCATGGTACTGTGCATCTCCAGGGAAAGTGTAGTGGGTGTCATTGGTCGCCACAATCTTAATACCGGTCTCTTGACTGAGTTTTAGTAAAGGTTCATCAATAAAAAGCTGATCACCAATACCATGACGCATAAGCTCTAAATAGAAATCATCACCAAAGATCTCTTTATATTCCAAAGCTACACGCTTCGCACCCTCATATCCTTCTGCCCCATTACGCACATTACGCTGGTTTTGCATGTTGAGATGCCAGTTGACCTCACCTTGAAGACAGGCAGAGGAGCAGATAAGCCCTTCAGAGTGTTCACGAAGCTCTTTTTTGTTGATCCGAGGAAAGTAGTAGAACCCATCGATATAAGCTTTTGAACTCAGGTACATTAGGTTCTCGTACCCTTTTTGGTTCTTAGCATAGAGACAGATGTGAAAACGCTGTTTGGTCGTGCGATCGCCAATATCTTCACCATTATGGATGTAGCCTTCCATCCCGATGATCGGCTTGATCCCTGCATTGGTCATCTGATGCCAAAAGTCGATAGCACCAAACATGTTTCCATGGTCGGTCATAGCGACCGAGGTCATCCCCAGTGCTTTGACCTGTTCAACGAGGTTTGAGATCTTGTTCGCGCCATCAAGCAGGGAGTATTCGGTATGTAGATGAAGGTGTGTAAAAGGCTGTGTACTCATGAAGGTCCTATGCTGTTATAAGTAGAGAATTGTACTCTTTTGAGGTTAAGATAGGCTTTTTGATAGTTACTCATTCCTTGAAACAAACTCTATATATTCAAGGTAAATAAAAAGTACAGATATTCTATATTTTTGATTAGGTATAATCGCGATTATCTTTTACAGTAGGAACAGACTTGTTTTTAAAAAACCCGAACCGTTTTAACCTTATTTACCTCTTTATGGCGACCTTTATCTTTATCTCTTTTATCTCTAGAACGATACTGCTCAGTTACTCGTTTGAAGAGGTTTCACTCTCTCTTTTTGACCTTATTAAAGTCTATGGTATTGGTCTTTTTTATGATTTTGTTGCTGTAAGTTACTACGTCATTCCTTTTGTCATCTACCTCATCTTTATGCCTAACAAACTCTTTAACACACTCTGGCATCGTCGTGTGGTACTCGTCATCTATTTTGGTTTTGTCTATGCTATCGTTTTCAATGCCTTTAGTGAGTGGTTTTTTTGGGAAGAGTTTGGAAAACGTTTTAACTTTATAGCCGTAGACTATTTGGTTTACACTACTGAAGTCATCAACAATATTTTGGAGTCTTACCCTGTACCACTTCTTATGACCGTTGTCTTACTGATCGCCATAGGATTTTTTGTTTTTTACATCAAAAAAACAGCGGCATTCGAATCGACGTTTCAAGACGAAAAAGGTTTTATATCCCATCTCAAGCAAGGTGCACTCCTGCTGCTGCTGCCCGTGATCTTTTTCAACCTTTTAAACCAACAAGAACTGACTAAGGTCTCTCAAAACAAGTTCAATGCAGAACTCTCTAAAAACGGACTCTACTCTCTCTTTTCAGCCTTTAGAAACAATGTCTTGGATTATGATGAGTTTTATAAAAGCGAAGATATCAATGCTGTTTTGAAACATTTACGTACTTTGCAAACCACAAACAACATCACCTTTACCAATGACTCCCTGAAAGATATCACCCGTCACTATGAAAATCAGGGAGAAGAGAAACACTATAACGTCATGTTAGTCATGGTAGAGAGTCTCAGTGCCTCATATATGGACATTTATGGTTTTGATCGCCATCTTACACCAGAGATAGAAAAGTACATGCACCAGTCCCTCTTTTTCAACAAGCTTTTTGCTACAGGAACTCGTACTGTTCGTGGTATGGAAGCGGTCACCCTTTCTATCCCTCCTACCCCCGGTAGAAGTATTGTCAAACGTCCCAACAACCATGATCTCTCTTCTGTCGGTTTTGTCTTTAAAGAGAGAGGTTATGATAACAAGTTCATCTATGGTGGTCATGGCTATTTTGACAACATGAATGAATTTTTCTCTCATAATGGATTTAACATTGTTGACCACGCAAATTTTGCCTCTGAGGAGATCAGTTTTGAAAATGTCTGGGGTGTCTGTGATGAGGACCTTTTCAACAAGACCCTCAAAGAGGCCGATAAATCCTACGCCAAGAAAAAACCTTTCTTTAGTTTCATCATGACCACATCCAACCACCGTCCCTTTACCTTTCCGAGAGAGCATCTTTCTCAACCCGAGCGTGTCGGTCGCGACAGTGGCGTAAACTATACGGACTATGCTATCTCTAAATTTCTAAAAGATGCTGCTAAGAAGCCATGGTTTGATGACACGATCTTTGTGATCGTAGCAGACCATAATGGTGATAGTTCAGGTAAACAAGAGATACCTCTTAACCGTTACCTCATCCCTGCATTTGTCTATGCACCTAAGATCATAAAACCACAAACTGTCTCTAAGATCTCTTCTCAGATCGACCTAATGCCTACGGTTATGTCTCTTATGAACTGGAACTATGAAGGCAAGTTTTACGGCAACAATATTTTGGATGAGGACTTTAAAGAGCGTGCCTTTGTGGGAACCTATCAAAAATTGGGCTACTACGTTGGTGATGAGTTGACCATACTCTCACCCGATGAGACCGCACACTCTCTTAAAGTCGAGAAATTGACGACCTTCGATGTCTCTTACAAACCACTTGAGCCGAACCAAGAGAACATTTTTGACACTATTACCTATTATCAAAGTGCCAGTTACCTTTATAAAAACAACCTGACACGCCACAAAAAAGCTGAGTAGTCGGTGAAGATCGTTCTCACCACCCTCAACTCTCGATATACCCATACTGCTATCGCTCTGCGCTATCTGTATGCCAATATGCAAGAGTTACAAGACACAACAACTATCTTAGAATTCACTATCAACGAGAACATCCAGAGTATTGCAGAGCAGATCCTTGAGCAAACCCCCAAGATCATTGGTATCTCGGTCTACATCTGGAATGCTTCCGAAGTCCATGAGCTCATCGAGATACTTAAGAAAATCACACCTCAAACCAAAATAGTACTTGGAGGGCCGGAAGCAGGTCACATCCCCCATCGTGTCGACTTCTCCAAAGCCGACTACATCATCAAGGGTGAAGGTGATGTTGCTTTTTACAAGCTCTGCGGAAAGATCTTCGAGGGAACAGCACCTGCCGAGCAGATCATCGCTCCGGTCATGGCCAACCTCAAGGAGATCGCCTCTCCCTATGACTACTACAGTGAAAGTGATGTCGCCAACCGCTATATCTATGTCGAAGCCTCACGCGGCTGCCCTTTTCTCTGTGAGTTCTGTCTCTCGGCCATCGACGAGAAGGTGCGCAACTTCGACATCGATGCACTGCTGATGGAGTTTGAAAAGCTCTGGCAGCGCGGCGCTCGTAACTTCAAGTTCATTGACCGTACCTTCAACCTCAACATGAAGTTCGCCAATGCCATTTTGGACTTTTTCCTTGCCAAAGAGGAACCCTACTTTGTCCATTTTGAAGTCATTCCCGACCATTTTCCTGACTCTCTTAAAGAACGCATCTCTCAATTCGCTCCGGGTGCTCTGCAGCTCGAAGTCGGCATCCAGACACTAGACCCCGTCATCGCCAACAATATCAACCGTCCGCTAAAGCTTGATAAGATCAAAGAGAACCTCGCCTACCTCGAAAACGAGACCAAGTCCCACATGCATGTCGACCTTATCGTCGGACTGCCCGGAGAGACCCTCGAGGGCTTCGGGCGCAACCTCAATGAACTGGCTTCCCTCACCTCATGCGAGATCCAGATCGGTATCTTGAAGCATCTCTCTGGCACTACCATGTCACGTCATGACGAGGAGGCTGGAATGATCTACTCCGACATACCGCCTTATGACATTCTCCAAAACGATCTCATCACCTTTGCCCAAATCCAAGAGATGAAACGTTTTGCAAGGTTTTGGGACTTGGTCTATAATAGTGGTAACTTTACCAACACAACCGACCTTCTTTTTAAAAACACTACTGTCTATGACGGGTTCAGCGCCTTTTCCAAATGGCTCTACCAGGAGACCCAGTCCACCTGGAAAATCTCACTCGACCGACTGACCCAGCATATTTACGATTTTCTGAGTAAAGAGCGTCATATGGATAAAGCAGAGATCATAGAGACCATGCTGCTAGACATCACCAAAAACAAGCGCCGAAAAGTACCTCAGTTTATGAAAGAACATCAGACGACACAGGAAACAAAAAAACAGCCTAAAGCCAATAAGCGGCAGATTAGGTTGTTGGATTAACATTCATTACAAAAAGAATGTTTTTATTTACGAATAACACTTAAACTAATAAGGAATATAAATGCTACAAAACGAAATCACCAAAGAGAACATCAACACCATGGTCGTCAAGTTCTACAGTGTCGTCTTAAAAGATGAGAGTGTAGGCCCCTTTTTCATAGAAAAACTCGGAGACAACCTCGGTACATTTTTATGGCAGGAGCACATTAAACTGCTCACAAACTTCTGGGCTTCCATCGCCCTCGGTGACACTGAGTACAGAGGTAACCCATTTGGTCCACACACAAGACTGCAAGGTCTAAAGAGAGAGACCTTTGATCAGTGGCTCATCCTCTTTTTTAGTGTTGTTGATGACATATACACACCTGAAGTTTCAGCACAATTCAAAGAACGTGCTACCATCATCGCAGGTAACTTTATGCGCAACCTAAACTTATAAACGAGGGAAGCGTTATAATAAGGCTATGAAAACACTTTTGGAATGGATAGAGCAAAAACGCTCGCAATGGGGTAACAACTTTATACTTTTGGTTGCCTTGGTCATCTTTACCCTGCTTGCACTGATCCTCGCCCTTGTTGATGCACTTTTTATCAGCTTGATCTATTTCAGCCCCTATGCTGTCCTGGTCTTGACGGCACTGCTCTTAATGCTCATACTCTACCTCAACCGACCACATAAAAAGTAGCCGCTCTATTTATGCTATAATGGCGCCATATTTTCAGAAAGGTGAGACATGCGTCCTAAGGGTTTTGGTAAACGTTACTTTACATTAACATCCATTTTAGCCCATGCTGTCGCACCCAAACTGCATTCTCAAACAACCCGTGAGAGTGCACATCTGACCGTCAACTTTGATGAGAGCAGTGCACTTGACGAAGATCCTCCAGATGAAGAGCTTACCACCCTTCCCTGTCTTTTCAACGACAAGCCTTGCCATTGCAACTGTTACTATAACCGTCTTACCTACCTTATATTCCTCTGTGTAAAATTTCTCTGTACCAAAAATTGTAACTGTCGTTTTTACAGCTTCCGTCGTTCTGGAACACATCCTCCTTATATTCTTTATCATTTTTAATCTTCAGCTTTAACTGTCTTCGGACTTACACTTGTTGGAAAATCATATTGTCAAGAACTTATTACTCGTGGACTCCTGCCTTCGCAGGAGTGACGGTTTATAGACCTTCTTGATGCTGATACTTTTTCAACCTTTATAAAATGTATAAGGATACATCCATGCCAAAAAACAGCGTACTAGGCTTCCCTAGAATCGGTGAACAACGTGAACTTAAATTTGCTCTTGAGCGTTACTGGAGTAAAAAAAGTGACTTTTCAGCAGTTGAAAATGTTGCGGCAGAGCTTCAACAGCGCCACTGGAACTACCAGCTCGAAGCAGGTATCGATCTTGTCAGCTGTAATGACTTCTCTTACTATGACATCATGCTAGACACCACCATCTTACTTGGTGCCATCCCTGAGCGTTTCAGAGAGATCAGTGATGCAACAGAGCGTTACTTCGCTATGGCGCGTGGAGACAAAACACATACTGCTATGCAGATGACCAAGTGGTTCAACACCAACTATCACTACATCGTCCCTGAGCTCAACACCAAAACGACTTTCAAACTCAACTCGGCCAAACTGCTCGCTGAGTTGGAAGAGGCCAAAGCTGCCGATATCAAAACACCTAAGATCAACCTTATCGGCCCACTGACCTACCTTGCCCTCTCTAAAAGCGATGACAACTCTGACACTTTCGAGCATTTTGATGCCCTGCTAGCGTGCTACGCTGAACTACTAGAGACTCTGGAAAAAGCCGGTGTTGTCTATGTGCAGATCGATGAGCCCTATTTTGCCAAAGATGTGGAGCAGAAACATCTTTCTCTTCTCAAGATCGCTTACGACAAATTGGCGACAGTGGCACCTTCACTCAAACTGATCGTTACCACCTACTTCAACCACTCTGTTGAAGCGACCAACGTTCTTGTTCACACCCCAGTTTATGCACTGGGGCTTGACTTTATCTATGGAGAAAAGAACTTGGAGTCACTCGATGCCATCGCTATCAGTGGCAAACAGCTTTTTGCCGGTGTTGTTGATGGGCGTAATGTCTGGAGAAATGACATTGAACAGACGGTAGCACTGCTTGAACGCGTTGCTGTACATGTCGAAAAAGAGAAGATCACCATCGCTACCTCATGTTCACTTCTGCATACGCCCTATACCCTAAAGTATGAAGAGAAACTTGACAGTGAGATTAAGTCATGGCTCGCCTTTGCACTGGAGAAACTCGACGAGATCAACCTCATCACCAAAACATTTACGCAGAGTGCGCTGAGTGCCAAAGAGCAGGAGGCTTATGCAGAGAACATCAAAGCCAACATCAGCCGTAAACACTCCAAGACCATCCATGATATCGCGGTACAGACCCGTGTAAGCGATGTCCTTCAGGTTGAACGTGACACGCCTTATGCAGAGCGCATCGAGATACAACGTAAAGCACTGGGCTATGATGATCTTGCCACAACGACCATCGGCTCTTTCCCACAAACCCCTGAGCTTCGCAAAGCCCGCCGCGACTTCAAAAAAGGTGAGATTTCACAAGAGGTTTACGAGGCAGAGATGAAAGGTTACATCGATGAATGTGTCGCTTTTCAGGAGTCTGTCGGTCTGGATGTTCTGGTTCACGGTGAGCCTGAGCGTAATGACATGGTCGAGTATTTCGGTGAAATGCTCAAGGGCTTTGCCTTCACGCAAAATGGCTGGGTACAGAGCTACGGAAGCCGTTGTGTCAAGCCACCACTAATCTTCGGTGATGTCAGTCGCCCCAATGCCATGACCGTCTCATGGTCTGCCTATGCACAGTCCAAGACCCAAAAACATATGAAAGGGATGCTCACAGGTCCCGTCACCATCTTGAACTGGTCATTCGTGCGTGACGACAAACCACGTTCAGAGGTCGCCAAGCAGATTGCTGTAGCCATCAGTGACGAGGTCAACGACCTGCAAAATGCGGACATTAAGATTATTCAGGTCGATGAAGCAGCCTTTAAAGAGGGCTACCCACTCCGCAAAGCGCAGATCAACGACTATGAGAAGTGGGCACTTGAGAGCTTCAAGATCTCCGTCTCTTCAGCGGAGGCAGACACACAGATCCACACCCACATGTGCTACAGTGACTTCAACGACATCATCCACACCATCGAAGCGATGGACGCCGATGTCATCACCATAGAGACCGCACGAAGCGGTAACCGTCTGCTCAAGATCTTTAAAGAGGCGGGCTATGCCCAGGAAGTCGGTCCCGGCATCTATGACATCCACTCACCACGTGTTCCAAGTGTCGAAGAGATGGTCGCACAGATCAAGGCACTCCAGGAAGTCCTGCCGCAAAAACAGCTCTGGATCAACCCAGACTGCGGTCTCAAGACCCGTAAATGGGACGAAGTCAAACCAAGCCTGCAGAACATGGTAGAAGCGGTAAACATTGTCCGTAAAGAAGCAACCGTCTAATATCTGTCCACGAATGACACGAATAGCACAAATTATCACTGCTCAGGCAGTGATATAAAAATTCTACTAATCCCACTAATCTGTGGGAAGTTCTTTTCTTTTGCCCACAGATTAATAGGATGCATGGGATTATAAAAAAGGCACTGTTTCTTCTCTTTTGTTATACTTCTCCAAAACTATTTGGAGCTTCTATGACCACCAAACAACTATTTCTCCCCTCCCTTGCCCTGCTTCTACTCTCCGGCTGTGCCTGGATGAAACCGCACTACAATGATGAGCAGATGCACAGTTACCTCTTTAACAAGTTCGATGCCAACGAAGATGGTGTTATCACCAAAGCGGAGTACATGGAGTTCATCGATGAGCGTTTTGACAAAATGGACACTGACGGCAACGGAACCATCACCAGAGAAGACCTCTACGACAGCCGCTTCTACACCTTTTTGCCTGAACTTGCCGAAGCTGTTTTTAGAGACAGTGACCTTGACAAGAGTGACACCATTACCCGTGAAGAGATGCTTAAAGCCGAAGATGCACGGTTTGATATGATGGATGTTAACAGCGATGGCAAGTTGACCAAAGAGGAGTTCAAGGTCAATGATATGCGTGAATTTAAAAAATAACGATTCTAAAAAATCAGTTTCAACACTGTGTCCGAGAAGAATATACCTTCTACAAAAGAAGACATGCCATTCGAAAACAACATGAGCGAAGACAGAAAATATTTTTTCGATGCAAGCATGAACAACTACCTCGCCAGACCCTACAGTGAGACTTCTATTAAAGAGGTCTTAGCCAATTATTAGTAAAGACATCTTATCTCTCATCTCTATTATTTGAAACACTAATTATGTGGTGCCATCATCATCAATATTGTTAGTCTTAACCCTCTCTTTTAAATTTAGTCTATACATTCTTTACGCTAAAATCAATAATTATAGTTTTGGGGTGGAATAATATATGAATTACAATGAACTTTTTAGTATGCAGTTGATAGAGATAGAAGATAAAAATGGTCATAAAAAACAAAAAACAGTTTATGAACCAAAGTATAAAGATAGCTCTAAAAAGAAGATATATTCTCCTCTAAGAAAGAAGTATCTGGATGCTCAACCAGAAGAGATTGTAAGACAAGAGTTTATCTGCAAGCTTATAAATGACTATGGTTATAAATTGGAGCAGATGGATGAAGAAGTTAAACTTACAACTTCACAGCGAGGTACAGGACGTGCAAGTGCGGACATAGTTGTTTGGAAAAGTGAAGAAGAGAAGAAAAAGAAAAAAACGGCTTTTTTGGTAGTAGAACTCAAAGCAGATACGCTTAGACTTAAAGTTGAAGATTGTTACCAAGGGTATAACTATGCTACATGGAGTAGAGCTAAGCTTTTTGCTATCTCCAATGGTACAGAGTTACAAGTTTATAAAACTATTGAAGAAGAATTACCGCTTAGCTTACAGCCAGTAAATGATATACCTCATGCTAAAGATATACTCGATGATAAAAAGCTCTCAGATGCACTAGCTAAAACCAAAGAGTTTACAGGTAATGAGTTTGCAACACTACTGCATAAATGTCATAACATCATTCGTAACAACGATAAGCTCTCACCAGAAGCTTCATTTGATGAGATTAGTAAAATATTGTTTATTAAAATCATGTATGAGAGGAGACCTATACAAGAGGCAATTTTTTCTCTAAAACAATTTGAGAAACAAAAAGAAGCCTGGAATATGGTCAGAGGTGCCAGCGAAACAGAAACGTCTTATATGCAAAGACTTTTTGAAGATGTAAAAAAAGAATTAAAAGATGATAATATTTTTGATACAAATGAAAAAATAAGATTAAGAGAAAGAAGCTTTGAACAAATAGTAAAAGAACTTCAAATTTATAACTTAACTTCTACCAGTGCGGATGTCAAGGGTATCGCTTTTGAGAAGTTTCTAGGTAGAACTTTTAGAGGTGAACTTGGGCAATTCTTTACCCCTAGAGTTATTGTTGATTTTATAATTAATCTTCTTGATCCTGAAGAAAACGAACTTATTTGTGATCCATGTGCAGGAAGTGGTGGATTTCTCATAAAAACATTTGAGAAGATAAAAGAAGAGATAGACGAAGAGTTTAAAAGACTAAAAAGAGATAAATTTGAAAAACTATTTGGAGCATTTAAACGCCTTAGTGAAAAAGATGAAGAGAAGCTAACAGGAGAGAAGCTAACAGAGTACAACAAAGAAAAAGAGGCTTATTTAGAAAAGATAAATGATGAAGCACTTAACAAAGAGTATGAAGCATTTTTAGCTAAGTCAAATAAAGAGCAAGAAGCCAAGATACAAAAACTTTCTCACAAATCTATCTTTGGAACCGATGCCAACCCACGCATGGCAAGAGTGTCTAAAATGAATATGATTATGCATGGTGATGGGCATAACGGCATACACCATAACGATGGGCTTCTCAATGTAAATGGCATTTTTAGAAACCGCTTTGATGTCATCATTACCAATCCTCCTTTTGGTACAAACCTTGATAAAAAGTTTCCAACAGTAGAGGAAGATGACAAATATACCAATGAAGAGATGATAAAAAAATACATAGAAGAGTATGGTGATGTCTATGAAGAAGAGATGAAACAAGTCACAGGCAACATAGATGAACCCATAAGAGGACTTTTTGAAGTAGGTAAAACTTCGGGGGCTACTGAGGTACTTTTTGTAGAGCGATGTTTAGATCTGCTTAGACCAGGTGGGCGTATGGGAATTGTATTACCGGAAGGTGTACTTAACAGTTCTAACCTTCAAAGTGCCAGAGACATTTTTGAAAGTAGAGCCAAAATTCTTCTTATTGTATCTCTTCCACAAGATATATTTATCAGTTCAGGGGCTACAGTTAAGACAAGCCTAGTATTTTTCAAGAAGTTTACAGAAGATGAAGCCAAAGAGTATGAAGCCATACAAGAAAAAGCAACCAGTGAAATAGAAGTAAAATATAGTGATGAGCTAGAGCCAATAGAAGAGAGTTTAAAACGTAGAGGTAAAGAAGCTCCAAGCAAAGAAGAAAAAAAAGAGTTAAGAGCCAAATTAAAAATGCTTCAAGCTAAAATGGCCGAAGAGATAAAGCAACAGATTAAAGAACAGTTTGATTATGTTATTCCGATCTCAGATATCAAAGAAGCGGGTATTACCTCTACGGGTGCTAAGGGAGACAATCAACTTCCTGAACTTTTAGAACTTTTCACAGAGTATAGAAAAAACAATAAACTTTGGGAAGAAAAAGTTTCATGAGTGCGTTGCTTGAAACTGTATTTTTCAAAGACTGTTCCAACTGGAGTGTTGCCCATCTTTTGGAGTCTCAATTTAACTATAACAAAGAGTATGAGCTTGTAAAAATAGGTGAATTTTTAACACGCAATAAACATCGCATAGATATAAAAGATGGTGTTGAGTATAAGCGTGTCACCATACGAATGAATAATAACGGTATAGCTCTTCGTGATAAAGTCATCGGTAAAGACATCGGTACAAAAAAACAGTTTCTTATCAAAAAAGGTCAATTTCTACTCTCGAAGATTGATGCTCGTAATGGTGCTTTTGGCTTAGCGACGGATGAAGTAAATGGAGCTATCATTACAGCAGATTTTTTTGCTTATGAGATTGATATAAATAAAATAGAGCCTTATTTTTTAGTACTGATGACAACAACAAAACAGTTTCAAAAGTTTGCACAGGGGGCAAGCAGTGGAACGACAGGAAGACAAAGAATAGATGAGAAGAAGTTTTTAGATGTTAAAATTCCATTGCCTTCTTTAGAAATACAAAAAGAGATAGTAGAGGCTTATCAATCTAAAGTTGATTTGGCAAATAGACAAGAGTTAGAGGCTAAAGAGAAAGAAAAAGAGATAGAAGAGTATCTTTATCGTGAGCTTGGTATTGAAGTAGAAGACAATAATAAAGAGAAACTACTTGACTTTGTATTTTTTAAAAGTATTGATAGGTGGGATACTTCATTTCTTTTAGATAGCAATCAAATTAAATCCAAACATCAACTCATACCTATTGCCTCAATAATTAACACCTTCATGAAAGATTTGGATAATCATTCTCTGCGAATAGACACGCAAAAATTTCCAAATGACACCTTTAGATATATCGGTATGGAACACATGGAAAAAGAAACAGGGAAACTACTTTCACTAAAAGAAGTTAAAGGAAAAGAAATCAAGAGTCAAACCGTTAGACTTCCTAAAAACTTTTTTTTATATGGTAAATTAAGACCTTACTTAAAC
>WGDB01000173.1 GCA_015493495.1 Helicobacteraceae bacterium
ATCACATCTACATCAAGCTCTTTTTTGATAAGTTTCACAGTATCTAAAATACCTTGAGAGTGCCCATGTGCAGAGTCAAGAACAATCACGTCAACACCCGCTTCTACCAATGCTTTAGCACGGTCAAGTTGCCCTACACCAATGGCTGCAGCTACTCTTAGACGTCCGTGTTCATCTTTGTTTGCATTAGGATGTTTCTCTTTTTTCTCGATGTCTTTAATGGTAATCAGACCCATAAGTGTATCATTATCATCTACGATAGGAAGTTTTTCTATCTTGTGTTTTTGCATCTCTTTGGCAGCTTCTTCAAGCGTTGTGCCTTCTTTACCGGTCACTAATGGTGCAGCGGTCATCACTTCATGAACTTTCAAAGACATATCACTTATGAAACGCATATCACGGTTGGTAATGATACCAATGAGTTTTTTGTTTGCATCTACTACAGGTACACCTGAGATGTGGTATTCAGCCATCATCGCATCTGCTTCACCCACAGTCGCATCAGGACCGATGAAAATCGGATCTATGATAATCCCTGAAGTAGACTTTTTCACTTTTATGACTTGAAACGCCTGTGTTTCAATGTCCATATTTTTATGTATCACACCGATCCCCCCAAGTCTTGCCATGGCGATCGCTGCTTTAAATTCAGTGACCGTATCCATCGCAGCAGAGACAATAGGAATATTGAGAGAAACATTTCTTGTCAGTTGACTTTTTACACTTACCTCTTTTGGAAGGACTGTGGAGTGTTGCGGTACAAGTAGTACATCTTCAAATGTGAGTGCTCTTTTTTTAATGTTCATAGGGTGATCCTTCTTAAATTATTTCGTGTAATTGACTGCTTTTTCCATACTCGCAGCACCGTTAAAGAGTGTTTTTTCATCAAACGCTTTGGCAATGAACTGTAGTCCTACAGGCATTCCCTCATCATTTTTAGCCACCGGTACAGAAATACCGGGAAGTCCCGCAAGGTTCACACCAAGTGTATACATATCTGACTTGTACATTTCAAGCGGGTCTTTATTCGCACCTATCTTTGGAGCAACCGACGGTGCCACAGGAGAGAGAATGAGATCTGCCTCTTCAAAAATAGTATTGAATTCATCACGTATGAGGTGTCTTACCTTTTGTGCTTTGACATAGTAGGCATCATAATAGCCACTTGAGAGCACAAAGTTCCCAAGCAAGATACGTCTTTTTACCTCTGTTCCAAACCCTTCACTTCTCGTGTGAAAGAAAAGCTCTTCTGTTGTCTTGGACTCTGCTCTTGCTCCGTAACGTACACCGTCGTAGCGTGCCAGGTTGGTAGCCGCTTCTGCCGTAGCCAGGATGTAATAGGTAGCAATATCATACTTGGTATTACTCATCTCTTTACGAATGATGGTATGTCCTGCAGCTTCCAGTTTGTCCACTGTCTCTTTAAATGCTTTTTGCACATCTGCATCTGCAGCCTCTACATACGAGTCTATGACTGCGATCGTCAGTTTCACATCTGGGTTCAAGTTATTCGCAATATCTTCTATCTCAAAGTCCGCTGACGTTGAGTCTTTCTCATCATGCCCTTTGATGGCATCATAGAGTATTGCCGCATCTTCTACATTCTGGGCGATAGGTCCTATCTGATCTAGGCTGGATGCATATGCTGCTAGACCAAAACGAGATACACGTCCATAAGTAGGTTTCATCCCTACCACACCACAGTACGCAGCAGGCTGTCTGATAGACCCACCCGTATCTGATCCAAGTGCAGCAATGGCAATGCCACCTGCCACAGCTGCAGCAGATCCACCCGAAGAGCCGCCTGGTACTCTGTTGTCACCATGTGGATTTACAGTTGCCCCATAAAAAGAACTCTCTGTAGTACTTCCCATAGCAAACTCATCCATATTCGCACGACCAAATGCCATCATCCCCTTAGACTTAAGGTTCGTAATAACTGTCGCCTCGTACGGAGCAATGTAGCCTTGAAGGATTTTAGATCCACCTGTAACTGACCAGCCCTTGACCTGAATATTGTCTTTTATGAGAATAGGCACACCAGCACCAGAACGCTCAAACCCGATATAGGCATTAAGCCCAGAAGCTTTTGCTTTTTCTTCAAGCTCGGAACAAAGGGCTACCATTTCTTCGTTAGATTTTGTTAATGCTTCTTTTAAAGTAATCAATTATTATCCTTAGTCTTTTGTTTCTTCTTATAATACGCTACAACAGCCAACCCAACACCGACCAATCCAAATATAAAAACAATCGAACCAACAATCACTTCCATACCTATGGGTTGTGTCATATCAAACATTATGCACCTACTACTTTGGCACAACGCTCACAGGCACAATTTTCAGCACTTGAAGTAAATCTCCAACATCTAGGACATTTCGCACACGTTGCTTTGTGTACAGTAAATGTTTTGCCTTCCAGCTCAAAGCTTGCAATTTGCTCACCTTCAGAACTTGTTTTTATAGCAGAGACCACAAACCAATCTTCCAAATCTTTTGCATCTTCTATAGGTAAGATACTTGCATCTCCAGCTATTTCAAGCTCAAGTGTTGCTTTAATGACTTTCTCTTTTTTGAGTGAATCTATGGCTTCAGAGAATTTTTCACGTGCTTCCATAAGCAATGTATCATCAAAACTTGCCTCTACTTGAGGAATTTCTGTATATACCAAATCAAAAACGTTCTCCATGCCTTCTTTAAAGCGTGTCGGAGCATATTCAAGTATCTCATCTACTGTGTAGGTAAGTACAGGTGCTACAAGACCAAGCATCGCTTTACTTATGTGTGCCATGGCTGACTGTGTCGCACGTCTTGTTTGTGAATCTTTGGCTTCGCAGTAGAGTCTGTCTTTGGTAATATCCATATAGATACCGCTTAGTTCATTGGTGATGAAGTGATTCAATGTAGCAAAACCTCTAAGGAAATCATAGGCATCAAAACTTGCTTTCACTGAAACAAACACATCACGTGCTTTAACAAGTATCCATCTGTCCAGTTCGCCATACTCATTTGGCTCAACATAAGTCTCCAGATCATTCACATTGGCAAGTAAAAATCTAAACGTATTACGTATCTTTCTATACTGCTCAGCTGTCTGCTTTAAAATGCCATCTGAGATCTTCAAGTCTGTCTGATAATCACTCAATGCTACCCATAAACGTAAGATCTCAGAACCGTACTGTTTAATGACCTTGTCCGGAGCAACGACGTTACCCTTGGACTTAGACATTTTCTCACCCTTCTCATCTACGGTAAATCCGTGTGTAATGAGTGTTTTGTATGGTGAAATCTGATTAATTGCCGAACTTAACAAGAGGGAAGACTGGAACCAGCCTCTATGCTGGTCACTTCCTTCGATATACAACGATGCCGGGTATTCACCTGCATCATAGTTTCCGCTGCTCAGTACAGAGTTCCATGTCGAACCGGAGTCAAACCACACATCCAAGATATCAGAGATCTTTTCAAGATCATCAGGATTGTATTTGCTCCCTTCCGGTAGAAGTTCTGCATTGCTCATAGCATACCATGCATCTGCACCATGCACATCGAAAAGTGCTGCAATATGCTCTAATACATCTGCATCAAAGATGACTTCTTTGGTATTCTTGATTCTAAAGAATGCTATCGGCACACCCCATGAACGCTGACGAGAGATACACCAGTCAGGTCTGCCCTCTATCATCGGCTTAAGTCTGTTTTTGGAGCTTGCCGGATAGAAATCAACATCTTCTATGGCATGAAGTGCAGACTCTCTTAATGTATCACTTGCACCTTGGGGTGTATCATCTATAGAAATAAACCACTGGTTTGTTGCTCTGTAGATAAGCGGCTTTTTTGTTCTCCAGCAGTGTGGGTAGGAGTGTACAAATTTGCTTACTTTAAGAAGGTTATCACCAAGTATTTCCAATATAGGTTCGTTGGCTTTGAAAATATGCATTCCTACAAAGTTTTCAGGATTAGGTAAGAGATTAAGCCCTACGACTGACTCATCATAACAGCCTCTCTCATCGACAGGCATGATAACATCAAGACCGTATTTAAGTCCTACTTTATAGTCATCTTCACCATGTCCCGGAGCGGTATGTACACATCCTGTACCGCCGTCCATAAGGACATGCTCTCCCAGTACTACTGTAGAAGTACGGCCGTTTACCGGGTTTATCGCCAAAAGACCTTCCAACTCAGTAGCAGCGATCTTTCTGCTTGCATGTCCACTTACAACACCCTCTTCTATCATAGCATCATACCGTGCTTCAGCTACTATCTGACCATCTGCTGTCACCACATACATCTCATCAGGGTTAAGAGAGATACCCGTGTTAGCGGGAAGTGTCCAGGGCGTCGTTGTCCAGATGACAAGCCCTGCTTTACCTTCTAAACCTAGCGTCTCTTTGGCAGCATCACTCAATTCAAAGTGTACATAAATAGAGTAATCCTCTTTATCTTCATATTCTACCTCTGCATCCGCCAGCGCTGTACGTGCCGCCCATGACCAGAAGATAGGTTTATGCCGCTCTACGAGTAGCCCCTTTTGTGCAACTTCACAAAGTGTACGGTAAATGTTTGCTTCAAATTTAAAGTCCATCGTAACATATGGATTTTCCCAGTCCGCTATTACACCAAGCGTTTTAAATTCAGTTCTTTGTATGTCTACGAATTTCTCAGCATGTGCACGACAAAGCTCTCTGAACTTCTCTGTAGGCATTGCCTCTTTTTTACTTTTGCCAAGTTTCTCTTCGACTTTTTGCTCTATCGGTAATCCGTGACAGTCCCAACCTGGCGTCATACGTACAGCTTTACCTTGAAAATAGTTGTATTTCAAGATAATATCTTTAAGTATCTTATTGAGTGCATGACCAATATGGATGTCACCGTTGGCATACGGAGGTCCATCATGTAAAGTGAACATCTCTGCATCTGCACGTTTAGCTTTCATCTGTTCATACATATCTGCATCAAACCATGCTTGATACTTTTTAGGTTCATTCGTTGGAAGATTTCCGCGCATCGGAAAGTCAGTTTTGGGAAGGAGGAGGGTTTCTTTATAATCCATTATTGATAATACCTTAGTAGTAGGCTTTTGCCTGTGTTATATTATCGGCAGATTATATCTAAAAGTCTATTATATTTTACTGTATTTATATTGGTGTTGTCAGGGGACAACACCCTACAGTGCTAAAATGGGTTTGCGTAGGGTGTTGTACCCTTACAACACCATTAATTCAAATACATTACGAACAAATATTTTGATATAATATTTGCATGAAAATAAATTACAGCACTATTAAAAAAATTATAGAAAAACTGACATCACAAAATCAAACTATCTCTTTTGCAGAATCTTGTACAGGAGGAAGAATAGCTGCGACTTTTACTTCTGATTCCGGGGCTTCAGCTGTATTGAATCGCTCTGTGGTGACATACTCCAATGAGATAAAACATCAATGGCTAGGAGTCGAGTCACAAGTGCTTGAAAAGGAGGGGGCAGTAAGCAAAGCGTGTGTGTCTCAAATGTTGGACGGCATCCAAAAAATGGCACAAAGTGACTATGCCATCGCAGTATCTGGTATAGCCGGACCTACAGGGGGGACAAAACTTAAACCTGTGGGAACAGTTTATATAGGCTTTTTAACACCGCAGAACAAAGAGATAATCCATTGCCATTTTGAAGGTAACAGAGAAGAGGTACAGGAACGATCCGTTAGATTTGCCATAGAGAAGTTAAGTCAAATCATTAAAATTTAAATTATTTCCAAAAAAGTCTAAAAATCTCTTGACAATTAAAGGTTTCTGGGCTATAATTCCGTCCACTTATTCAGTGAATGAGTGCAAAAATGTGTGACCCGTTAGCTCAGTTGGTAGAGCAATTCCCTTTTAAGGAATGGGCCCTAGGTTCGAATCCTAGACGGGTCACCACTTTAACTTTACAAATTTTGTTTTTTTGGTCGCTTAGCTCAGTTGGTAGAGCGCTACCCTTACAAGGTAGATGTCACAAGTTCGAGTCTTGTAGCGACCACCATTAATAGAACACGAAATGAACAAAGTTCATCTTCAGCTATGTTAACATTGAGTTTTTTCAGCAAATACTCACAAAACTAGTTTTGTTTTATTAGATTTAACAATGTATCTATGCGGCGGTAGTTCAGTTGGTTAGAATACCTGCCTGTCACGCAGGGGGTCGCGAGTTCGAGTCTCGTCCGCCGCGCCACTACATTGTTGACCCGTTAGCTCAGTTGGTAGAGCAATTCCCTTTTAAGGAATGGGCCCTAGGTTCGAATCCTAGACGGGTCACCACTTTTAACAATTTTATGTTTAATCGGTATCTGATGACCCTTTCATCTAGTGGCCAAGGATATTACGTTTTCAACGTAAAAACAGAGGTTCAAATCCTTTAGGGGTCGCCAAAGTTATTACGATATAATCTCATTTCAAA